>JAYUIP010000773.1:0-1519 GCA_043765945.1 Arcicella sp. | reverse complement strand
ACCCAAGAACAGCCCCTTATAAATTCACGGCAAGTTGCAAAACCGCCACCTGTGAGACCGAAGTAGCCAATCGTAAAGTGGTGAATCTAACGGTGAATGCAATTCCAGCAACTCCAAGTGCAGTTTCAGGTGATAAACCACAAATTTGTATTGGTTCAAGCGTAATCTTAAAAGTCACTTGTGGAACGAATGAAACAGCTCAATGGTACGAAGGTTTAGGCACAGCTCTGATTGGTACGGGTGCAAGTTTGACTTATACACCAGAAACTATTGGCGATAAAACTTATACTGTAGGATGTAGAAACAACTCAACGAATTGTGAAACAGCACCAACAGATAGAGGTAAGGTATTCTTAAAAGTCAATTTAATTCCTGTTATTCCAACTAAATTCGACATCAGCAAAGGAGAAATTTGTGCGGGTGAAAGTGTGAATTTGACTGCTACGTGTGCCACGGGTGAAATCGCTAAATGGTACGAAGGAAATACTTTGGTTGGAACGGGTACGAGTGTGAGCTTGACCCCAACGGGATTAATCGCTCGTACATACAGCGTGGGTTGTCAGAACACTGCAACACTTTGCGAAACCAAAGATGTTAACCGTAAAAACGTAACCCTAACAATCAATGCTGTCCCAGGCAAAGCCTTTGAGGTAGTTTCAGGAGCAAGATGCGATAAAGGTGTTGTATTATTAACAGCAAAATGTGAGTCAGGAACGATTCCAGTGTGGTATTCAGCCACACCAGGAACGCCAGCGGCTTACATTACTTCGGGAACGTCGTTCTCACCAGATATTGCGGTGACTACTTCTTACACCGTAGGTTGTAGAAGTACAACCAGTCCAACGTTCTGTGAAACCCCAGCGGTTGATCGTTTACCAGCAACAGGAACCATTAATCCAAACCTACCCGCCCCAGCCATTGGTCAGACTACCCCAGGAAGCGTATGTTTCACGGGAACGGTTACCTTGGGAGCAAGTTGCAGCACGGGTCAAACGGTACAATGGTATAACAACAATACGACAGTAGGGACGCCTTTGGCAACGGGTAATAGTTTCACGACCCCAAGCATTAGCGTGAGTACGCCTTATTACGTAGCGTGTAGAGATAACAATACGGGTTGCGAGACCCTACACGCCGACCGCCGAAGTGTGTTGGCAACGGTGAATCCTTATCCCTTGAACCCATCGGATGGCAAAGCCGGAGACGGATCCATCTGTGTCAATGAGACGGTAAGTTTAACGGCTACTTGTTCAACCAACGAAGTGGCTCAGTGGTACGACAGTAATAATGTGTTAATTCCATCATCAGCATGGAGTTTCACCCCAACCAGTCCAACCACTTATAATTACACGGTAGGTTGTAAGAACAGTTTAACGACTTGCGAGACACCCCAGAATTTAAGGAAGTCCGTGGTGTTAGTGGTGAATCCTAATCCAGTAGCCCCACTTGCCAGTAATGTACAAGGGGGAGCGGTGTGTGAGAGTGGGGTAGTCAACTTAACGGCCAAATGTGGCGTTAA
>JAYUIP010000772.1:0-1520 GCA_043765945.1 Arcicella sp. | reverse complement strand
AAAAATTGATCGGCTTCCTATTGAGTTGCCCACACCCAAAAACCCCTCTCCCAATGATGCCGCCGCAATTCAAGAGTTGCTTGGGGGTAAATTTGGAGAAATGTCAACGCTGATGAACTACACGTATCAGTCGTTTAATTTCAGAGGTCGAAATAAACTACGTCCTTTTTATGATTTAATTTGCAGTATTGCAGGCGAGGAGTATGGACACATTGAGGTGGTTTCATACACCATCAATTTGTTGCTAACGGGAGCCAGTAAACGTGGAATGTTGCCCCCAGATGCCCCTTTGGCAGGAAACGTGGATAACAGAAACACAAGACACTTTATCGCCAGCGGACAGGCTGCATTACCGATGGATTCGCACGGTGAATTTTGGAGTGGTGCAAATGTTTTCAGTAGTGGAAATTTAAAGTTGGACTTATTGCATAATTTCTTTTTGGAGATGGGTGCAAGAGCTAATAAAATGAGAGTTTATTCGATGGTGGATGACCCAACGGCTCGTCAAATGGTTGGTTATCTGTTAGTTAGAGGTGGACTTCATGCAGTGGCGTATGCAAAAGCATTGGAAGTAATGACGGGTGTGGAGGTAACGAAATTGATGCCAATCCCAGAAATGAGTAACGAGGCATTCCCAGAAGCAAAAGAATTTATGAAAAACGGTTTGCATAGAAAATTATATACTTTCAGTCAGGACGATTATATGCAAGCGGGATTAATTTGGAATGGAAAACATCCTGAAGATGGACTACCGTTGGAAGTAATTCAAGGAGCAATTCCAGGATTTGCTCCGCCAGATTTGGAAGAAGAACCGCAAATTAATTCACCAGGCGGAGAAGATTTTGACCCACAAATGTTCGTTGATTTAGCGAAAAAAATGGGAATAAATTATAAGATGTAGTTTGATTGATGTGCAAATTAGAATAATAATGTTAGACCACAGATTTAGCGGATTTGACAGATTTACACGGATAAAAAAATCTATCAAATCCGCTGAATCTGTGGTCTATTAGTTACTCGGGGAACTTACTCTTATCCAAGCCAGGAATGATTCTGAGGGCATTCTTGTAATAAACTTTCTTCAAAATAGCATCTGAAAGACCGATTCCGTACATTCTCCAAAAAGCATGATATTTTTTGTGGTAAGGGAAGTATTCGTCCTCCGTTTCCAGAACTCTAAAATAGGTTTCGTACTCGTCTGGCACGTAAGAATCCTTTCCAAATAAAACCTTATCCTGACGTTTTTCAAAGAACTTTTTTGCTGCCCTCGGCTGGCGACCTAACTCCGCAATCACCGCTCCAATTTCTACGTACATATTCGGAAAAACGTCCATTAAACTATCCAGTTTTGCCAGATTGTTCGGATACCAACCCATGTGTGCGTTGATGAAAGTCGTCTTAGGGTGTTTTCTGAAAATATTGTGCTGTTGCTCAATCAATTGCTCCCACGAAAAATCTCCTTTGCTCGTTTCTCTCTTGCGACCTTTGTGGGTTTTCAGTTCCAACCAACGCTCATTATA
>JAYUIP010000771.1:0-4546 GCA_043765945.1 Arcicella sp. | reverse complement strand
CTGGTTCAGGCGACACAATTACGTCTGAATGCGTGTATCCTGCCTTGAAAGCAACGCTTTGAGCGTTTACATTTACGAAAGCAAAAATTGAAAGGGTGATGGCTGCAATTAAATTTTTCATGATTTTTTCTGTTTTAATTTGGTTTAAATATTCAAATCTGAACTTATAACGCAGAAAGCCTTCGGAGGTAAGTTAATGAAACGTTAATGCTTGTTAAGTAAATGTTAATGGTGTTTTTCGATGTTCGTTATTCGTGATTTGATGTACGTAAATAATTGAAAATCAAGTATTTGTATTAATTGTAAAGTAAAAATCAGTTATTTAAATATGCTAAGATATTCAAACAACTGATTTTTATAAATTTTACCTTTAAATAATTAAACGTCTTTATTGATGCGGTTTTTCTTATCCACATTCATTTGATAAAAATAAGAAGATAAAAGCCCTAAACCGCCAAAAATGAATATCATGGAGAAATGTGCAACGTCACCATCAATATTTGTTAAACTTTCCAATAAAGAACCCATTAATAAGCCTATCCCAAAGCCAACTATAACAAAACCCAAAAAGAGAAACGTTTTATTACCTTGAGTGCTTTGTTCAGGAGTTGATTGAACTGGAGTCGGTATTGGATTAATCCCTTTATCAATCATTGCCATTTTCTCATCATTCTCGTATTTTCGTAAAAATATAATCATTGTAAATAATCCGATTATTCCTACAATTGGGATTAACATTCCCACTATTTTCACTATGTTTATGTCTATCATGTTGATAAGTATTTTATAATTGTGAATAAATTGATTTCTGGGGATATGATGTAATTTATTGTGGAAAGGTTACAGGAGATAAGTTATTAAGTTGATAAGTTACTATGTTGATAAGTTAGAAAATTCATAAACATCTGATAGAAAGGTACTTATAAATATTTTTATTTATCAACTCAACAACTTAAAACTTATCAACTTAAACTTGTAACCTTTCCCCCAAAACCCGCATCTAAACAATTGTGAAGACCAACGAAACAGATAATTCTATCATTGAGCGTATTTTGTCGGGCGATGAATCAGGGTATCGTGACCTTGCTAATCGCCATAAAGACTATGCGTTCACGGTGGCGTACAAGATTGCGGGCACACGGGAAGATGCTGAAGAAATAGCTCAGGATGCTTTTATTCAAGCATTTAACGCATTACCAACCTTTAATCAAGAAGCAAAATTCACGACATGGTTTTATAGAATTGTCTTCAATGCGGCTTTGATGTTCAAACGTAAAAATCGAATTCAAACCGAAGATATTGACCTTTCACAATCGGCTCAATTTGTTCTTACCGACACGGCTAACGAACTGAAAATCAACGAACAACGACAATATATTCAAAAGGCTCTTAATCATTTATCGCCCGATGACGTTACGATGATAACACTATTTTACTTGAAAGAACAATCCTTAGAAGAAATTGCCCAAGTGGTAGGAATTTCTGCTGAAACGGTGAAAGTAAAACTCTGTCGAGCCAGAAAAAGATTGGCGGAAACGATGAGTAAAATATTAGGGAAAGAAGTTAGAACGTTAATTTAATTTATGTGCCACCAAGTCACCAAGACACTAAGTTTTTGTCTTTTAAACTTTAAATCCTTTGCGTCTTGGAGTCTTAATGGCTAAATAAACTTTGATAAGAAAATGAAAGACGAAGATATTTTTGATATCCTTGACGGTATTGCTTCCGAAGAAACAATTCGTCAACACTATAAATTACTTTCAGAAAGTGCTGGTTATCAGACACTTTTCGCTGAGTACGCTCATACACACGCCTTACTCACAGATACTGCGGTTGAAAAAACGGCGTTCAATTTTACCAATAAATTAATTGATAAATGGGAATTTTCCAAAGAAGTTGTAACAGTCAGAAAGTCCAGTAAGTTACCATTTTACTTCCTAATCGGAATGTCAATTTTGGTAATTTTACTGATAATTTTAGCTTTACCATTAATTAATCAATCAACGATTCAAGTCGATTTAAGTAAGCCGTTAAGCATTTTGCAAAATAAATTAGTTACTCATTTCTTCTTGATAATTAATGTCTTAGTGGCTTTGTTTTTTATTGATAAGCGGTTTTTGAAACCTTATTTTGAGGGTAGGATTAAAGTATAGATTTATTCCGAAATCCACTGATTTAGTGGCAATCCTTCTTCGGCACAAGTAGGAGGTTATAATGTTGGGATAATTATCAACATTTATTTTAATAGTATATCTTAGATTTGTACAATCTTTCTTTAATTTAACTATTTCATTTCCACAAATAGTTTCCGATTTTACGTACATCAAAATTTGTAGTCTCGCCCCAAACCTCTCTTCTCGAACTCCCATTTCTCGAATCGCTAAAACATTAAATTTCTTAGTATCAAGCAAAATAATTCTGTCCATCAAATATTGAATAATTTTTCATCTTTCCAAATATTATAATTCAATATTATGTTTGAGTTAAATAAGGATGATTCTTGATAATAATTATTTAATATACTGAAAATCAACGAGATATAATTTTAAATAATTCATATAACGATTCTAATATTTAATATAAATTGAAATTTTAGAATAGTATTATTTCGAGAAATATAATTTTTTTTAGAAGAACTTTCTTGAAAAAGTGAAAATTTTATCCTTTTTTGAATGTAATTTTAAAATTTTCGTTCTAAGTTTACATCGTCAATTGATTGGTAAGCATAAGTTTTCAAGTATTTAGAATGAATTTTAAAACAAGTTTTGTATTCTTTGTAAGTTCATTTTTAGAAAACAAATAATTTTAACGAAGTAACGTTCGAGTTAATTTTGTTTAGTTATCTAATCATTTAATTCTTGGAAATGTACAATTTGAGTTTAACAAATAAATCTATCATTATAGAGATTAACAAACTAAAAATCTCTATAAAAATCAACATCAAATATCATGAATAAGAACACTGTAAAAGCATTTATTGTAGCGATAGCTATGATTTGCACATTGAATTTATCTTCATTTGCTAATAATACAAATGACGGAACTGCTTCTGCAAAGACTAAAATTTCTCAAGTAAGTAAATCTTTGAGTTTTAACGTTTGGGTTGAGAACATGGGTAAAAAAGTAATGGTTGTGATTTTGGATGCTGACAAAAATGAAATTCACCGAGAGTATGTGAGTGCTAAGTCAGAGAAATTTGCAAAAACATTCGATTTTTCAAATTTGAGCGATGGAAAATATTCAATTGAAGTAATTTCTTCAAACGTTAATGTGATTGATTCAAAATCATTTGAAATCAGAACAAATCAAATGGTTAATCGTGACATTATCGTTGCGATTCGTAAATGAGTGTACCCTGATTTTCCAAAATCGGACAAAATTTTAACCTTCAAATCATAGGGGAGTTCATCGAAAGATGGCTTCCCTATTTTTTAGTGATCTGATGCTTCCGCATCGGTTGGAAAATTAATGTTTTACGACCGATGCGGAAGCATCGGATTACACAACTTCCACCAATTCTTCCCTCAACGCATTCTCCAAAATTGTCCGAACCAATGTGTTGGTTCAATTTATTGACTTTCCCCGCTTTAGTCATTGTATGCCATTGATCACGGATTCATATAGTTGTGAGAATTAATGGAAAATCTTCATTCAGTTTTTGGGTTGCTTCTATTACGGTTGATGATGTAATATTCTTCAGTAGAATATTGTCCAGAAACATAAAAAGTCGACTTAATTAAAACCATATTTTTGAATGAAAGTTTTGAAGATTGCGGCTGTGCAGTCGAGTTAAGTATCCCATGAAACTCGTTGCATGAGTATATTGCGATTAAACCGCATTTCTGGGAAAAGCAACCTATCCGATTTATCATTGACGGTATAATGCAAATTCATACAAGCATTCGGTTTTTTTTATTTTTGAGTATTTATACTTAATAAATATCTATTCGGTCATTTATTGTTTTTTTCGATAAACATAAATTTTCTTCATAAATATATTATTTTACCATATACGTAAATATGCTATACTGTACAAAATAAAATTTATCTAATTTTATTTTGTATTTTTCTTGCATAAATAAGTATAATCTTTTATGTTTGTCACAGAAAAAGAGAGTTCAATAAAGTAAAGTAACTTTCGTATCCAAATTACCGCCATATATTTGGACTACTCTGGAAGACCGCCATCTTCCAGAACGGTACTTAACCATTTCCAATTTCATACCTGATCACTACCGCCATTATGTTTAGGTGCATAACCCGAAGCTAATAACTTCGGGTTTTTTGTTTTTGCAATCACCAGTATTTTCATGAAATGGGAAATGGAGGATAATTTCAAAGTATCAATATTTTACACTTTTGTGCTTGACCGTAAAATTTATATTTACGTAAGCGTTTTACACATTTCGTCAATGCTCCAAAAGTTAAAGACCCAAATTTGAAATTTGAGCCGATGCGAGAAATGGTCAAGGCGGGGGAGTGGAAATAGTTTTTATTTGTGATTTAGTGATTATTTTTATATCTCAGTGAATCATAAATAAAAAAA
>JAYUIP010000770.1:0-4550 GCA_043765945.1 Arcicella sp. | reverse complement strand
AAACCAAATCCAGAAATTTATCAAAAAGCTAGTGAATTAAAAGTAATCATTTTCAATCAATCAGATTTTGAATGGGCGGAGAGTTTTGCGGCGGTGGTTTCGGATAATTGTATGTTATATCTGCAACCTGAGTGGAGCAGAATAGAATTAATGTTGCCCGAAATTATTGAATATGTAAAAATTAATCCGAGGTGGAGGATTTCAATGCAGGTGCATAAGTTTATGGATATTCCCTGAATGGAATTCCTTGACAAATTATGCAGCCGCAAATCCTGTATGAACTCGTGCATGAGGAGGAACAAAGCCTAAAACAATCTCCTGTGCAGACACACCATTAGCCATTAATTCATCAACAACTTCTCGCTCTGTATTATTACATTGCATCCAAATTTTATCATTAATAATGTCAAAATGAAATAAAGGTCCAAATGCATAATGTTTTCCATTCCAGCCAGTAGCTAATAATTGGAAACTATTATTTTCATAGTCAGCTAAAATTTTATATTGTACATCAGAATTAATATTTCTACCCATATCTGATAAATAGCCATTTAGAAATTGTAAAATGGCTTTTTGAAATAGTTTTATTTTATCCATTTGACTATTATTGAAAATATTTTATAAACTATGTTTTACAATACAAATCTACATTCAAACGTTTAAATGAACACAATCCCAAAGTATATTCATCAAACTATGAAACCATTTTTCATCAAAATATTCTGCATACTAATTTTTTCTTGCCAAATCTTAACTTCATTCTCCCAAATTTCTTTATCTTCCACCAACAAAAAAGCCGTTGATGCCTACGAAAAGGGCGTTCAGGCACTTAAAGACCGCAATATTGAAAAGGCTTTTTCTGAATTTGAGGAGGCAATAGAGCGGGATAAATTGTTTTCGGAACCATACTTTCAGTTAGGAAGACTTTATGAACAAAATCGTCAGTTTGGGAATGCTATTCTGAATTATGAAAAGGCAGTTAATGCTCAAGAAAAGACTTCTGTAACCGAAATTGCGGCTCAGCAAGTTGGTCAATTATACCTCAAAAAAGGAGAATATAAACTGGCATTAGTTTTCTTAGAAAAAGGCATTGGGGCGGTTAATGCCTCAAACCAAAAACGCTATAAAACTCGAATTGATAATTGTAAATTTGCCTTAGATGCTATCAATAAACCGCTGATTATCAATCCCTTAGAATTACCTAAATCAGTTAATAAATTTCAATCGCAATATTTTCCTGTGATGACCGCCGACCGTGAGACATTGATTTATACGGGCAATCAGGATTTGGACGAGAACTTATACGTTGCTTCTATAAAAGATAAAATTTGGACTGAACCTGTTTCTATTTCTGAAAAAATAAATACCAACGAAAACGAAGGAACTGCGACCATTTCTGCCGATGGAAGAACTTTGGTTTTTACTTCATGTGGAGGGAAAAAAGGTTTTGGAAGTTGTGATTTATTTATCTCCTACAAACAAGGAGATAGTTGGACATCACCACGAAATTTAGGTTTGGGCGTAAATTCACCCGAGTGGGAATCTCAACCATCCCTATCTGCCGATGGAAGAACTTTATATTTTGTTTCGGATAGAAAAGGAAGTCTGGGCAAGCGAGATATTTGGGTAAGTAAATTAGATTCTACTAACATGTGGGCGAAAGCTGCAAACTTAGGAAATCCCATAAATACAATTGAAGATGACCTTTCTCCGTTTATTCATGCCAATGGAAAAACGCTTTTCTTTGCCTCGGAAGGACACGTGGGAATGGGAGGTTTAGATTTGTATTTTACTGAAAATCAACAAGATAAGTGGAAAAATCCTGAAAACTTGGGCTATCCTTTGAATACTTTTGAAGACCAAGTTGCTCTCTTCATTACCGCAGATGGCAAGAAAGCATACTACTCTTTGGAACGTAACCAAGAGGACAAATATAGAAGAGCAAAAATTGTAGAAATCGAAGTTCCAGAATCTTTGCAAGCGAAGTTTAAAGCCACTTCTTTTTTGAAAGGAGTTATTTATGATGCCAAAACAAAGCAAAAATTACAGGCTGATATTGAATTAATTGGACTGAAAAATAATGAATTGGTTGGTAAAATTAGCTCGGATTCTCAAACGGGAACGTACACTTCCGTACTGACCAGTGGAGGAAAATACGCAGTTTTTGTCAGCAAAAAAGGGTATTTTTTTAAGAGTTTAAATTTTGATTTTTCGGATAAAATTGGGCTTGATAAAATCTTAGATATTTCACTCGAACCGATTAAAAAAGAAGCAAAAGAGATTTTGAATAACATTTTTTTTGATACCGCAAAATGGGATTTGAAATCTGAATCTACGGTGGAGTTGGATAAATTAGTTGCCTTACTGAAAGGAAATCCAGATTTACCCATTGAAATTTCGGGACATACGGATGATGTGGGAAAGGATGCGGATAATCTTTTGTTATCACAAAAAAGAGCAAAATCGGTAGTTGATTATTTAGCTCAAAAAGGCGTTAACATTCTAAAAATCAAGGCGGAAGGATATGGAAAAACTCGACCATATTTACCAAACAGTTCGGAAGAAAATCGTAAATTAAATCGTAGGATTGAGGTGAAGTTTTTGTAAATTATCCCCCCACACCGTCTCCCCAGTCACCAATTCCTGCCCATTTTGATTCAAAATTCTGTGAATAAAACCATTGTCAATTGCTTGGCTTTGCGTGGTTATTTTATCGCCCAAAACACTTTCATTTTTGAAAATCATATCAATTGAATTCAGCTTGCCATTATTGAGAATATCAGTAGGAACGCTTTCCATTAACCACTCCACGTATTTCGTATTATTGACGTGCTGATTGGAGTCAATATCATGCCATCGAGTATCAAAATTCTTCTCAATTTCAGCGTCTTCAATCCTTAAAATCTTGCCTGAAACTCTTTCTACTGGCTTTACCTTCGTATAGATAGGAGTAACAGCAAGCATCCATCCGGGTATAGAAGTGATTCTTCTTTTGACAATATCCATCAGTCCCCAGACACTATTAGCCCTTATTATTTCAATTCCTTCGGCATCAGTTACTGTGAAATCACGGTGATAAAAATATTTGTCAACGCCCTGAATATAGGTTTTTACGATTACTGTTTCGTCATAATTTGGCAATCTATCAATCCAGATTTTTAAGCGAGAAAGTACCCAAGAAATATTGTGTTGTGCGGATAATTCATGAACAGAAACTTTTTCAACGACTGAATGTCGCCAAGCCATTTCTTGCAAAAGTCCATTAAGAGCGGGGATAGTAAGTTGACTATGAGCATCAACTTCGGTGATTCGTATGCGGTAGGTTTCGGTAATGAATTCCATGTTTAGGGATTTGGGATTAGATAATTGGGGATTAGGAGTTAGAATATCGAAGATAAGTTGAAGATTTTGCAATTAATCGTTTACCTAATCCCTAATTACCCAGTCCCCAATTACCAAATCCCTAATTCCCTTTCTTCATTTCAGACATAATTTTTTGGCGTGATACACCTTCTGATGGAGCATCTTGATAGGCTTTTTTGTAATCATCACGTTTCAAATCACCATTTTTAATTGACCTAATAAAACTTGCCCATGCAAAAGGATTTGTTAGAGCCATTAATGGACTTTGCACAAAGTTTCTGTTCGCCGAAGCATAGGTCATTTGATCGGAGAAATTTCGGAAATTTCCTGCCCCACTTAAACCTGCTTGCAAAGCTAAAATGTTTAATTTCGACTGTTCCAAATTCTTTTCTAAGGCTCTTCTTCCCGCTTCATTCTCTACCTTCATATCTAAAAACGCCTTTTTGAAATCTTCCTCCGTACTATATGGATAAACTTTCACTTCAGCTAACATCGTTGATTGCTCTGCCATGTGGATAATTCCCGTCTGAACCGCCTCCAAAATGTAAGGAACAATGTAGTATTTCTTCTTATAACCAACGTAGCTAAACGTGAGACTATCACCTGGATAAACGTATAATTGAAAATTGCCTAAATCATCCGTTAATGCTCCTCTGCCCGAATTGACATTATAAACGTAGGCATTCGGAAGAAATTCCGAGGTTCTTGTAGCCACAACTTTTCCTTTGAAAACAATAGAATTACTGTGTTCTTGGGCAAATGTTGAGGTATTAGCAAACGCCATAATCACACAGCATAAAGCACTGATTATTAAATGTTTATATGAAATATGTTTGGGATTGTATTCCAAAGGATTTGTATTTAGATAGCTCATTGACCTCTCAAAGTTATTATATCGTAAACTTACACAAAATAAACGTTTGGAGGGATAAAATGGTTTGTCTTTAACAGATTTTAACGTATTTCTAATCAACAATCATAAATTGAGAATCATTTCTTCGATGTAAGTTTTACATCGTTTTAGGATTGATAAAATTTTAAATAATTCTTCTTTTTTCGTAGCATCGAAAGAAACTGAAACTGAATATTGGTTCTCATTTAACACAATAAACTGCCAAAATTTACCCGTAATATAAACGCCATACATTGGACGGTGAACTTCATTAAAAGTTTGCGTTGCGAGCATG
>JAYUIP010000769.1:0-12992 GCA_043765945.1 Arcicella sp. | reverse complement strand
ACAATTCCCCCTTATTTTCAAATATTAAAACGTTGATAATCAGTGGATTGTCTCTAAATTCTTTCATTTGTTCACGAAGAGCCTTGAATACTTTAAACGTAGATTCAACGGGTAATTCCCCTAAAGTAACACTATGATTTTTATCATAACACACCACCCGTGCTATCCCTTTTGCAGGTTCGGTTTTATAAAATTCATTAAGATCATTTTTTTTATTTTCGATAATTTTGGGTGCATTCATCCCCACAACGGGATGGTCGTTGTCAAAGATATAAACGTCTTCGTATTGTGGATTTTTGTGTCCATGAATCCGTAAATTTCCTGGACATAAATAACAATTTGGATCGAATGAATGCGTATTTTTTTGAGGAATCTTACTTTCGGAGGTGGTCCATGGGCGAGAATTTCTGTGGGCTGCATACACCACCCATTCTTCTCTGAGTGGATGCCATCTTCTTTCCCATCTATTTTCAAACATAATCATTCAGTTTTTTTAAGCAAGAGTTATCTGGCTTAAAGATAATAAAAAATAATTTATTTTCGTTATTTGAAATCTTTTTTACACAGTTGTAATTCAATAAAAGTTTTTTTATGATATTTTTTATGATGGAAAGACCTAAACATCAAAGTTTTATCCTTTTTTTCTGAAAATTCAAACGCTAATTAATCTTTAAGTCCACAAAATTTCTCTAACTTTGTACCCCGTAACAACAGGTTGCGGATTTATCCTCCTCCTAAGTTTCTTTTCAAAAAGGTCTCAAACGTAATGTACTGATTATAGATATACACTTCTAAAAAGTAGTGGCGAATTCTATTGTTGTTATCCTTACTACCGCTGACTTTTTAGACTTACGACCCAAATAAAATTTATCATCATGTCAAGTAAAGGGCAACCTAAAATCGCAAAATATATATTCGTTACGGGCGGTGTAACATCATCATTAGGCAAAGGGATTGTAGCTTCTTCATTAGCTAAGTTGTTGCAATCGAGAGGTTTGTCTGTAACAATTCAAAAATTTGACCCATACATTAACATTGATCCAGGCACATTAAATCCTTATGAACACGGAGAATGCTACGTCACGAATGACGGGGCAGAAACCGACCTTGATTTAGGGCATTACGAACGCTTTTTGGGTGTTCCAACTTCACAAGCTAACAACATCACCACAGGACGAGTTTACAATAATGTTATTACTCGAGAAAGAAGAGGAGATTATTTGGGAAAAACTGTCCAAGTGATTCCCCACATTACAGACGAAATAAAAAGAAATATTTTGATTTTGGGAGAAACGGGTTTATATGACATTGTAATTACTGAAATTGGGGGTTGTGTTGGAGATATTGAATCTCTGCCATTTATAGAAGCTGCCCGTCAATTGAAATGGGATTTAGGCGAAAAAAACACGTTGTTTATTCATCTTACTTTGGTTCCATATTTAGCTTCAGCGGGTGAGTTAAAAACAAAACCAACCCAGCATTCAGTTCGTGCATTGTCTGAATTAGGGGTACAACCCGATATTATCGTTTGCAGAACTGAGCATACAATTCCAATGGAAATGCGTCGTAAAATTGCTTTATTCTGTAATGTATCTCCGAATGATGTCATTGAAGCAATGGACGCAGAAACGATTTACGATGTGCCTCTGTTAATGCGTAAAGAGAAACTTGACCAACGGGCTTTGTATAAATTGGATATTTACAATGATAAAGATGCAGATTTAGAAAGTTGGAAGAATTTCTTAGGTAAATTAAAAAATCCTACTGAACAAATTACGATTGGTTTAGTGGGTAAATACGTTGAATTGAAGGATTCTTATAAATCAATTGCCGAGGGTTTAATTCATGCAGGTTCGGTAAATGAAACAAAAGTAAACGTCATTTGGATTTCATCAGAGAGTTTAGTTGACGGAGATTATGAAAAAAAATTAGAAGATTTAGATGGAATATTGGTTGCCCCGGGCTTTGGCGAAAGAGGAATTGAAGGGAAAATTAATGCCGTGAAATATGCCCGTGAAAAGAAAGTACCGTTCTTTGGAATCTGTCTGGGAATGCAATGTGCTGTGATTGAATATGCCAGAAACGTACTTGGTTTAACCGATGCCCATTCCTCAGAAATGAATCCAGAAACAACAAATCCCGTAATTGATTTGATGGAAGAACAAAAATCAGTTACTGACAAAGGCGGAACGATGCGTTTGGGAGCTTATGCTTGCAAGTTGGAAAAAGGTTCGTTAGCTCATCATATCTACGGAAAATTGAACATTCAAGAGCGTCATCGTCACCGCTATGAATTTAATAATGCCTATTTAGAGCAATTTAAAAATGCAGGATTAACGGCAACGGGCATTAATCCAGAATCTGGTTTAGTTGAAATTGTAGAATTGAAAGACCATCCCTATTTCATCGGCGTTCAGTTTCACCCAGAATATAAATCAACCGTTATCAATCCAGCACCTTTGTTTATTCATTTTGTGAAGGCAGTTTTGAAAAATGCAATTCCTTTGATGAAAGGGATAAAATAAGCAAATCAATCACGTTTTTGTTGATTAAAGAGATGAGACTTTTACTTATCTCTTTTTTTTGTCCAGTTATAATTGATATGTGTCAATTTTGAGAGGTTATCTACAAATAATCCCTCATGGTCGCACATTTTCTCATTATTTTATATTTTCTTTGCAATACATTCATTGCTAAATGATTTATCGTTTAAAATAATATTTGGTGAAATCACTATTTACTTCAAACAAATATTGTAAAACGACAGTTAATTTGTTTTTAACCATTTTCTAAAAATCACATGAAAAAAATCTTATCATTAACCCTGATATTGCTCGGGGCTGTGGGCAGTTTATTTGCCCAAGAACGTACAGGTAAAGTTTCAGATGGCACAAGTAATGCAGGTTTGCCAGGCGTTAACGTAACGGTTCAAGGCACAACCACTGGTACTGTCACTGATGCAAACGGTATGTACAAAATTGCTGCCGCCTCTGGTAGTAAATTAGTTTTCTCTTTTATTGGCTTCACATCAGTAACCCAAGCGGTTGGTTCATCAAATACGATGAATGTTCAATTATTTGCTTCAAATACTGAATTGAGTGAAGTTGTTGTTTCAACGGGTAGCCGTAATGTTCAACGTACGGTTACAGATGCAGCGGTGCCAATTGATATTATTGGTGCATCTGATTTGAAAATGACTGGTCAGACAACATTTGACAAGGCTCTTCAATACACTGTTCCATCTTTCAACACGGTTAATACGCCTGTGAATGATGCTACGACATTGTTAGACCCTTGGGAAATTCGCAATATGGGACCAAGTAGAACATTAGTTTTGATTAACGGAAAACGTAAAAATTTAAGTTCATTATTATACGTTCAGTTTTCGCCAGGTCGTGGAGAAACTGGCGTTGATATTTCGGCAATTCCCCAACAAGCCATTAAACGGGTTGAGATTTTGCGTGATGGTGCATCTGCTCAATACGGTTCCGATGCGATTGCGGGTGTTATGAACATCATTTTGAAAGATAAATACGAATATACTTCGTTAAATTTCAATACGGGAATTACCTCTGCGGGAGATGGTGGAATGTACGGTTTAGCCTTGAATGGTGGTGGAAATTTTGGAGCAAAAGGATTTGTAAATTATACAGTTGATTTCTCTCAACAAAATTCCGCAGTTCGTTCGGGCAATATACATTTACCAACAGAAATTGCAACTTTTGGGGGCGGTGCCGCACAGGATGCTTTAATTACAACTTACTTAAAAGATTATCCAACGGGTGGAAACATCAATGGAACGGCTGAAACTACGGCTGGTAAATTTTTGGTAAATTTTGGGATTCCAGTAGGTCAAGACCACGAATTTTACGGAAATGCTGCCATGGTGGTAAAAAGAGTTTCAAGTTTTGCCAATTATCGTACTCCATATTGGAGACAAGACCGTGGACTATTGCACAGTGCAGCCAATAATGGTGGTAAGAATTATCTAACCGCAGCAACTTTGGCTTTTCCAAAAGAAGACAACGTTGATTTGTACAAAGGTTATTTAGGTTATGTTCCAACTTTTGAAGGAGATTTATTGGATTATAACGCAACGTTAGGTTTGAAAGGTGAAACAAACGGTTGGAAACACGATGGAAGTTTAACAATTGGCGGAAACACACAGGAATATACCGTTGATAATACCGTAAACCGTTCGTTAGGAAAATCAAGTCCAACCCGTTTCAAACCAGGTGGATTTGAGTTTAGTCACATCGTTGGAAATATTGACGTTTCAAAGGCAGTAACCGATAAATTAGGTATTGCTTTTGGTATGGAAGCACGTACGGAAGCCTACACCATTAATGCAGGAGACGAAGCGTCATATACGGGTGAAGGTTCAAACTCTTTTCCAGGTATCAATAAATTGAACCAAGGTGTAAATAAGCGTTTCAACGTGGGTGCATATTTTGATGTAAGCTATGACATAACAAAAGATTTCTTGATCAATGGAACCGTTCGTACTGAAAATTATTCAGATTTTGGTTCAAAAAATGTTTGGAAATTGGCTTCTCGTTATAAATTAGCGGATGATAAATTGGTGTTAAGAGGTTCAGTTTCAACGGGTTTCAGAGCTCCAACGCTACACCAGACTTTTGCACAATCTGTTCAAGCATCTTTTGCGGGTGGTACAATTCAGTTATCAGGTTTGTTCAACAACCGTTCTGCACAAGCTCGTGCTTTGGGAATTCCTAACTTAAAGCCAGAATTAGCAACTAACATTACTTTTGGATTTGGATTTAATCCAACAAAAAATCTTAGTGTAACCGTTGATTATTATAACATCAGAATTACAGACAGAATCGTTTACAGTTCTTCGATCAATACAAATGATAAAAGGTTAGCCGTGCCAACGACTGATTTAGGTAGAATTTTGAAAGGTACTTCGGTAGGAAAAGATAATTTTGATTTAGCCAGCGTTCAATTTTTTATCAATGGAATTGAAACCGTTAATTCGGGTCTTGACTACGTTATTTCATACAGAAATATCAACTTAGGAACGGGTAAATTGGGTTTAAGTTTAGCAGGAAATTTCGTATTGGATAATTCAATCGTTGGAAGCCCAACAACGCCAAAGGCAATTGCCGATGCAGGTTCGAGTATTTTGAATACACAAATCAGATCATTGTTGACTGATAGCCGTCCAAGATATAAGTCTATTTTATCGTTGAATTATGCCGTTAATAAATGGAATTTCAACTTGGCAAATACTTTATTTGGTTCAACTTCATTCCAAGATTTGGATAATGGTGGTGATGATATGGAAAACATAAAAGCTGAGTTTTCACCAGCAGTTGTTTCAGATTTAAGCGTAGGTTACAATTTCAGTAAAAACGTTTCATTCACGGCAAACGTAAATAACTTATTAAATGTATTGCCAAAATGGGATTTATACGCCTTAAATTCAAAAGGAGAGTCAGCAATCAATACACCTGAGAAAAAAGCCTTATTGAGGGGTTTCTTAGGATTTAGTGGTCGTTATGATATTCTTGGCTACAACGGTTCACAATTCAGTCAATTAGGAACGATGTTTAATGCAAACTTGCAGATTCGTTTTTAATTGAGATTGATAAAACTTTAATTCTAACGCAGGCTGGATTCAAAACCCAGCCTGCGTTTTGTTTTCGTGAAATTCTTAGAATCTTATGAAATTGATAGGGTTATTTTACTTTTAGATTTCCCAAAAACCTAAGCAATTCAACCTTTAATCACAATTAACTTTAATCCATTACCAAATGCGGATAAGTCTTAGTAATTTTGCACTTTAATTTACGACTAATCAAATATTAATTTAAAAGCGAGTTTTTAACTCAAAAATGTACGAGAAATAATGATGGATAAGAATCAAATCACGGGTTTAGTGTTGATAATGGCAATGTTGTTAGGTTATCAATTTTTCTTTGCCCCAAAGATTGAACCAGAGAAACCACAAGCCAAACCCAAAACAACCCAAACCACTGTTACCCCTCAAAAAGTTGCCGTATTTGATTCAAATGCTGCAAAAACTGCCGCAGGAGATTTTGCAAACGCTGTTGTTGGAACCAATAAAGAAACTGTTTTAGAGAATAAAGACATTAAAGTAACTTTCACTTCGCAAGGTGGACGAATAAAACAGGTTCTATTAAAGAACTATGAAACCTACAATTCTTTTGCGGTAAATAAGAAAGAACCGTTAGTGATTTTTGACCAAGATTATGATAAAATTTCTCTTGAATTACCAACCAATAAAGGAAATATTGATTTGAATAAACTATATTTCAGCACGAATTCAGTTGGTGGTGTGGTTGCGGAAGGAAAAACGGATAAAGTTGTTTTTAATTTGCAATTAGCTAATGGTCAGACCGTTGAGCAAACTTATACGTTGGCTGGTGCTGGTTTTCTATTAGATAATGATTTGAAATTAACTGGTTTAGATGGTATTTTAAAGAATGAATCAGTGAAATTGAATTGGATTGAGAATGTTCGTCCAACGGAGAAGGATTTTACCGAAAATCGTAAAGCAACGGTTAATTATTTAATTAGTGATGGTGAAAATTTTGATCAATTATCAGAAGTACCAACGGGTTCGGAAGAGGAAAAATTAGACCAACCGTTAAAATGGGTAGCGTTTAAAAAGAAATACTTTCTTTCAAGTTTTATTACTAAAAACGACCCAATTCAGAAAGCAAGCATTGTGGCAACCGCCAACGAACAAGATTCTGTAAATATCAAAACGCTTCGTGCAAACATGGATTTGAATTTGGCAGGAATCAAAGCTGGAAAAGGAAATTTTCAATGGTATTTTGGACCAAATGATTATAACATTATTAAAGACGTTGCCCCAGGTTTTGGTAAGAATGTTAAGTTGAGTTATGACATCTTTCTGCCAATCACTCGCTATATTTTCGTTCCATTGTTCAATGTTTTGGAAAAAGTTTTTGCAAACTATGGTTTATTAATTATTGCCTTGGTTTTGATTATCAAATTTGCCTTATTACCACTGACTTACAAATCTTATGTGAGCATGGCAAAAATGAGAATTTTACAACCTGAATTGAATGCGTTGAAAGAAAAAATTGGTGATGACCCCGCCAAACAACAACAAGCTCAAATGAAATTGTATGGTGAAGTTGGCGTGAGTCCTTTGAGTGGTTGTGTACCCGTAATTGCTACCATGCCCGTTTTGATGGCGGTTTTTATGTTATTTCCTAACTTAATCAACCTTCGCCAGCAATCATTTCTGTGGGCAAATGACCTTTCCACTTTTGACTCTATTGCGACTTTACCATTCAGTATTCCCTTGTACGGAAACCACGTTAGTTTGTTTACTTTATTGATGACCGTATCAAGTGTTGCTTACGGATACTACAATAATCAAAACACACCAGACCAAACTGGACAGCCCATTGATATGAAGAAAATGGCATACATTACGCCCGTAATCTTCATGTTTGTGATGAATTCTTTGCCAGCGGGTATGAGTTTTTATTATTTTATCTCAAACATCGTAACAATTGGTCAACAAATTGGAATTCGTAAGTTCGTGGATGAAGATAAAATTAAAGATATTTTAGATGATAATCGTAAGAAAATTGCAGCGGGTGGCGGTGCAAAAAAATCACGTTTTTCTGAGTATATCTCAAAGCAAATGAAAGCAGTTGAAGAAGCACAAAAGGCTCAAACACCAGCAATTGATACTAAGAAAAAGAAAAAGTAATTGTATTTTATTATTTAAAAACAGGCAATAGAAACAAAATCTGTTGCCTGTTTTTTGTTTCTTAGATAATTCCATACTTTTACGAATCAACTAAAACTATACAAGATGAAACAAGGAAAAGCCCGATTTGACTATCAATTAAATAAAGTAAATTTACTTTTGCAGGAATCTAAAAATCATGAAAATCCACCACTTTGGCTTCTTTTAAATGATTTAAGAACGCCCATGTTTATGTTGGAGAGTTTATCTAAAATATACACTCAGTTCCATAACAAAGCGTTTTTTACTGAACTGAAAGAGCGTTTTAAGGAATTAGAAGATGCCTTAGGAGCAATTGACCATTACGCCGAATTTCTAAGAGAATTTCATGCAGATGAAAAAATACCTGAATCTATTAAAACTTATTTAGAAAGTAAAACTCGTGAGAAGATTGCGGCGTTCGATGAAATATTGACAGAAAGTGGATGGAATAATGGGAAAACCATAACAAAAATCAATGAAGGGTTAGAAATTGCAAAGTGGCAAGATGAAGAGGAAGAAATTGCTAATATTGAAAAGTATTACTATAAACAAATCAGAAAAATACAGGAATTCATTGACGAAACAACCTTTGATTTCGATAATATTGAAGACGATGTTCATGAGTTGAGAAGAAAATTAAGGTGGTTAAGTATTTATCCACAGGCTTTTCAAGGAGCAATTCAATTGCATGAAACAAAAGAAAGTGCAACCCAGTTAGAAAAATATTTGACAGAAGAAACTGTTTCTTCGCCCTTCAATCAACTACCAGAATCTAAAAATCTTAGTCACCATTTATTCTTGGAGAAAAATCATTTTTTGGCTTTGAGTTGGATAATTTCAGATTTGGGCAATTTGAAAGATAAAGGTCTCAAAATCACAGAATTAAGAGATGCTTTCCAAGAAGTATTCTTTCTAAAAGATGAAGAAGCCATGAATGAAGCGTATTTGGTTTTGGGTGAAAAATACCCCAAAATGGAGACTTTATTGAAAGGGGCAAGTGTTGTTTCACAGGTATTTTTTAGTGAAAAAATATTGGATAAATTAGTTTGGGGAGTGGATTGAGTTAATAAATTAAAACGTATGAATAATCAAAATCAACCACTAAAAATTTGGGCGGGATTAATAACACTTTACTTAATTTGGGGTTCCACTTATCTGGGAATCAGGTTTGTAGTTGAAAGTGTACCTCCATTTATGGCTTCGGGAATAAGAAATTTTTTAGCGGGTTCTATTCTTTTACTCTTCGCAATTTTAACCAAAAAATTTCAAAAACCGAGTCGCAAGATGTTGATTGCCACTGCTTTATCAGGATTTTTAATGATTTCTGTTGGCAATGGACTTATCACAAGTACCGCTCGATGGATTCCTTCGAGTTATTCAGCCTTGTTTGCGGCATTGAGTCCAATTATTTTGGTGATAATGCTATGGAATTTAACCAAAGAAAAACCAAAAAAAAAGGTAATTATCGGCTCAATTTTAGGATTGATTGGTGTCAGTATCTTAATGAGTTTAAAATCTTTGGCAATAAAGGGGACAGAACAATACTTTCTATTGGGAATTCTCTTCCTATTTATTTCTGTTGTATGTTGGGATATTGGTGTAGTCCTAATTAAAAAAGCGGATATTAATCAATACAACACCTCACAAATTGCGGGAACGCAAATGTTTGTGGGAGGTTGTTTATCGTTGATTTTTAGTTACTTATACGGTGAATTCGATAATTTTCAGGTGGAAAATGTAACGCCAAAAGCCATCTTCTCTTTTATGTATTTATTAGCTTTCGGTTCAATCGTTGGATTTTTGGTTTTTGGATGGTTATCAAAAGTTGCACCCCCAACGCTTATAGCAACTTACACTTACGTAAATCCACTCGTGGCAATGATACTTGGAGCATTGTTTGCCAATGAAAGATTGCATCCACTCATGCTTTTGGCGGGTGGAATTATCATTTCAGCCGTAGTTCTTATCACTTCCGCCAATCGGAAAGAAGTTTTGCAACAAAACTAAATTCAAGTTTTTGACGTTGCATATTTATTCATCACACAAATATCATTATGACTCCGAATTTATTTTCTCCTCTCAAACTAAGAGATATCTCCCTAAAAAACCGAATTGTAGTTTCGCCCATGTGCCAATATTCTGCCGAAAACGGATTTCCAAACGATTGGCATTTTGTGCATTTGGGTAGTCGTGCGGTTGGGGGTGCAGGATTAATTTTTACCGAAGCTGCCGCCATTTCACCCGAAGGACGTATTTCACCCGCTGATTTAGGCATTTGGAAAGATGAACATATTGCTCCTTTGAAAAGAATAACAGATTTTATTCATCAAAATGGTTCAGTTGCTGGTATTCAGTTGGCTCATGCAGGCTATAAAGCAAGTTCGCAAGAACCTTGGAATGGACGAAGTTATATTAGTCCAGAAGATGGTGGTTGGGAAGTTCTTTCACCCAGTGAAGTGATGCTTGCGGATAATAAATCTATGTCTTCAACAATCACATTAGAAGGTATAGGAAAAGTAATTGAAGATTCTAAAAAAGCTACTGAAAGAGCATTAGAGGCAGGTTTTAAGGTAATTGAAATCCATGCGGCACATGGTTATTTACTCCATGAATTTATGTCCCCTTTAATCAATAAACGAACTGATGAATACGGTGGAAGTTTTGAAAATCGGATAAGATTATTGTTGCAAATTGTGGATGATTCAAGGGCAATTATTCCAGAAAGTTTACCTCTTTTTGTTAGAATATCTGCCACTGATTGGCTTGAAAACGGTTGGACCATTGAAAATTCCGTTAAATTATCAACCATTCTGAAAGATAGAGGTGTTGATTTAGTGGATTGTTCTTCGGGAGGATTAACTCCACCTGAAAAAATACCAGTAGGATTTGGTTATCAAGTACCTTTTGCTCAAACCATTCGTGAAAAAACGGGTATGAAAACGGGTGCAGTTGGTATGATTATTTTACCGCAACAAGCCGAGGAAATAATTACTTCGGGAAAGGCAGATTTAGTATTTTTAGCTCGTGAAATGCTCCGTGACCCTTATTTTCCTTTGCGAGCGGCGTATGAATTGGGGCATGATGTTGAATGGGCAAAGCAATATGAGCGGGCGAAGCGGGTTAAGAAATAGATTTTAATCCAATGTATTCATGGCATGACTCATGCCATGAATCTAAAATACAATCAGTTTACTCTAAAGAAACCATTTGTTTCCCACCCTTCAAAACCACCGTTCCCCCATTCCAAACAAACCGTCCGTTAACATTCTCTGGCAAAGTAACTTCTCCTTCAATTCCAGATTTTCCTTTCCGTTTTACACTCACTTTTATTTCACCTTTTGGATGCGGCATTTTCCCTTCTGCATCATTTAAAATGCCTAATACAGGCTGGATAAGCACTTCTTCAAAGCCAGGAGCATCGGGCATGATACCGCAAATGGTTGCTAAAAAATCATAATTTGGTGATGCCGACCATGCGTGACAATCAGAGCGAGTGGGTTCTTCTTTTTCGGCAAAGGTGGTTAAACCTATGTTTATCATCTCTCTCCAGGGTTGTAAAGTGCTGTGATAACGGTCTGCCATGCCTACTTTTTTGAGGGCTTGGGTCAAGTAAAATTTGAAATAAAATGTAGTCTGAATCAAGGAATTATCATTTAAAATTTTCTCCATTACAGTCCTTTCATCAGCTTTTGGAACGCTATTAGAAAGCAAGGCAAAAATATTAGCGTGTTGGCTAAAAACCTTTTTGTCAGGTGTATCAGAAACCTCTCCTCTTGTCTCATCATAACACAATTGATACGTTGATTTTGAGATTAAATCTGCCAGCGTTTTATAATAAATTGCTTTATCTTTCTGACCATACGTATCAAAAATAGCAGATGCTTGACGTAGCGTATAAGCATATTGAAATGAAATGATGGATGAATTTCCGTTTGTTGCACCTTCGGGAACACCACCAATAACAGCTTTCATATCTTTTTGCCAAGGTGTTGCCCAATCCACAAATTGCCACCAGTTGAGTAGACCTAACATATTTTTTTGAGGGTCAAGTTTTCTTTCGTACCAAGCCAATACTTTCTCTACGTTTGGTAAAAGTGATTGTATGAATTTATCGTCTTTTCGGTGCATCCAGTAATCGTAAGTCATTGATACCCAGAACAATGAAAAAGTTGGAATGACTTGTGGAGTATTTGATGGATAGCGGCTTTGAGTCAATCCTTCCGAAATAGTAGAATTATCAAAATCCATCAATGCCTTTCGCATCAGGCGGTCATCACCCGAAACGTATAATGAAATTAGGGATTGAATTCGAGTATCTCCTGTGTATTGTAACTGTTCGTAGTAAGGACAATCGAAGTAACTTTCTCCTCCACAAAGTCGGGCAGTTTGCCAACCCACTTTCCAAATATCAGTCATTGATTTATCGTCCTTACTTGAAAATGATGCTTTCTCTTTAAAGGGATAACCCGTTTTTAAACCATAAAAAGAATTAATCGTCAATGATTCGGATTTGGTTTCAATTTCCAATTCAATGTAACGAAACGTTCTGAACCACAGCGGTTTAAAGGTTATTTTAGCTTCACCGTTGGGTCTGAAAATATCCTGATTACCCATGATTTTACGACCAGATATTTCATTGCGATTCCCTTTTTCTCGCTTATCATTTATCAATGCTTCTGCGTATGTGAATTGAATAGATGAACCTTTTCCTCCGCTAACAGTCATTTCTGGATAGGCGACTGTCTCAAAAGTTTGGTCGAGTAAAATGGTAGTTTTCGTATTAGCTGGAATCGTAAAAGTGCCTGTTCCTTTCAGCCATTTGTCGTTCACTTCTTCATCTTTTAAATTCGTAAATCGTCGAATTTCTTTGATTGGCTGGTAAATTTCCTCCATTTGTGGAATTGTTCTCGGCACCAAATACCAACCTGCACCCGAACCAGTACCCGTTGGATATCCAGCTTCAAGTGGTTGAGGTTTCTCCCAATTTGTATCATCAAAATCGGTTTTTTCCCAACCGAAAGGATATTTTGAAGCATCAACATCTTCACCACATCCCACAACGATATACGTCCATAATTTTGAACCATCAACGGGAAGCGATTTATAGGCTCTATTTTCAACTACTTTCCAAGAATTATTAGTATTGACAATTCCTTCTGATGTAGTATTTCCTTGTAAAATAAAACCCGTTTTATTGCTTATTTGAGCCACTGGCATATCTTTTCCAAAATTC
>JAYUIP010000768.1:0-4566 GCA_043765945.1 Arcicella sp. | reverse complement strand
TAAATCTGTTGAAGTACCTGAAATCTCAAATTCAGCCGCTCCACCCGAAAAATTAAACGAAGCACTTTTAATGTCGGCACTCATTGGCGAATTCAACTCCTGATTTGAGCCTTTGAAACTCGTATCTCCATCCTCATCATCATTATCATCGTCCATGTCAATATCAATGCCATTTTTACTAAAAGCCGTACCAACTCTTTCCTGACAACTTCGCACTAAAACCGTCGGAATGGCAATGCACAAAAGCACAATTGTAATGACCGTTGCAGAGGAATTCGTTTTTCCCAAAAGGGCAATTAAACCAAGATATATCAACAACAGTGGCCACAAACGAGATATTTCGTGCCAATTAAAATTAAACCAACCCCATTCTTTTCCTAAGAACAAGATACCAAGTAAGATTAAAATCCCACCCGTGAAGAGACTTTTTGAGTTCATGTTGTATTACCTCACCCCCCGCCCCCCTCTCCTTAATGAAGAGGGGGAGATATTCGTCCGAATGCTCCCCTCTCATTAAGGAGAGGGGGGCGGGGCGAACCGACGCTCGGGTGAGGTTTTGTTTAGAGGTTATTGCTATCGTTATTATTTTTATAATCAATTTTATCCTTGTCACGAAAGATGATGTAACCGCCCACCGCAATCAAGATTAGGGGCCAGAATTTTCCAAAGTCAAAATCTGGAATCCATTCGTCTAAAAGGAAAATTGTACCGAGAATTATCAAAATAATCCCCCAAACCTTGTTTGAATCTTTTTTCATGTCCGTCATTGTTTCGTTAAAAGTTGAAGCGTTTGTGGCATCAGCCGAAGCGGACTGCCAAGCGTGTTGCACGGGTAATGCTGCCCACAAGATAATATAAATCCAGAAGAAAATACCATGGGTAAAAATTAAACCCAAAACTAAAATTAATCTCATCATTGAAATATCAATGTCAAAACGTTCGGCTAATCCCGCTGCAACGCCCCCTAATTGTCCCTTGGAAGGTATGCGATATAGGGTCTGATTCATGGTTTTTGTTGTTTAAAATTTGTATAACTAACTGATTTAGAGAAACTTGTGAATTTGCTTATTAATAAAACATAATAACTTATGACTGAGCGACATTCGCTTAACAACTTGACTACTTTATATTACATAGTACCTTGTTTGATGTCCGAAAGGTATGATGAGTTTTATGAATGGCAATTATGAAATAAATGAACGGTAAGTTTGAATTAAGAATGGTAGTTTTTGATTATAGGTTTTTATTTTATCATGTTGAGAAACGAAACATCTGATATAAAGCAGCTCAAAGTAAAAAATCCTTCAAAGGAAATTCCTTGAAGGATTTTGTTGATATTAATGTTCAAATTAACGAATCAGATGTTTCGTTCCTCAACATGACAAAGTGACCTACTGTTTCGGAACCTTTGCTTTTGCCTCCTCCACTTTCTTGGTTTGAACATTCACATTTTCGCCCATTGAAATTTGGTCTTTTTTGTTTTGTTCAACGTCCGTTAGAAGTTTTTCTAATTCTACTTTATTTTCTTCAATTTTCTTCAAAAGTTTTTCTTTTTCTCTTTTATTATCTTCAATCGCACGTACCAATTTATCGCCCGTTTTGATGGTTTTCTTTTGCTTATCAACCACATCTTCCATCACTTTTTCTTGACCTCTCACGCCTTCTTGAAGATTGATTATTTCCACAAAATCATTTAAAATTTTCTCGGCAGCGGCATATTTTGGGTGTGTTCCGCCTACATATACCTCCTCCCCCATTCCAATTGACATAAAAATTTTAGTACGACCTTTTTCGGAAGTAACTCTACTCGCTAACATCACAGGGTCGCCCGAGATTGTTGGCATTGTGGCATTATTCACTCGATAAGAATTCCCTTTTCCCGATTCTACTTTACCATATTTTGCCAATTCAACTTGCCAAGCCTGTTTAACAAATTTTTCATCCACGGCAACTGATGTATAAAGTCCTTCTTTGTTGGCTTTCTCAACCTCTTGCGTACCCGAGAAAACCTGAGCATCAACCGACTGAAAACCAGTCAGTAAGATAGCGGCTAATAATATTTTTTTCATGAAATTTTTAGTAATTTAGACTGAACAATTTAAAAAGTTTTATTGCAAATTAAACAACAATCATCTGACTACCAAAGTTTCTCAAAGTAACACGAAATTATGACTAAAAAATTATCAATTCTAATCCTTGCCGCAGGAAATTCAAGCCGTTTAGGGAGCCCAAAACAATTAATTGAATTTGAAGGACAAACCTTGATTGAAAGAATAACGGAAACAGCTTTATCAATTTCAGAGGAAGTTTTAATCATTTTAGGAGCTAATTCTGAACTGATTTTACCTAAACTTAAAAAATTTCAAAGTACCATTTCAACCATTTTCAATCCTCACTGGAAAGATGGAATGGGAACATCAATTTGTTTTGGAGTAGAAAAATTAGCGGATAAATCGGATTTAATTCTCATTTTATTGTCCGACCAACCCTTTATTTCAAAAGTTCTTTTGCATAAGATGTTGCAAACTTATGCAAATTCACAAAATCCAATTGTTTCTTGCGTATATAACAATACGTTAGGCGTTCCGATCCTGTTTGATAAATCTGTTTTCTCAGAATTGATGAAATTAAGGGGAGATAAAGGTGCTAAATCATTTTTACCTCTTTATGAAGATAGAATTTCAACTGTTGAATTTCCAGAAGGAATTATTGATATTGACACAACACATGATGTAGAAAAATTAGATAACTACTGAATGTAAGCTAATTACAAACAAAAAAACCGAAAATTTCTTTTCGGTTTTCTGTGAAAGTCTTAATAATTTTACTTGAGGAATGACTCATGAAGTAATTTCAAAGTAAAAAAATAAATGGTTCTTTCTTTCTCAGTTTATAAATTGTGGTTAAGTTTTAAAAGAGTGGTTAATATTATGATGTGGTTAAGTATTTAGGAAACTGATGTAACAACATATACTATATCAGATGAATACATTTATTTCTTTGCAAAATTCAGCAAATGATTAAAAAAAAGAAATAGCCAATTTGGCTAATTTCTGACAAAAATCATGTAATTTTGATTTGTTGATGTATGTCAATAACCTGTTCATTTATGATAAATATAAAACGATTGATTTTTAGTGTTTTATGCAAAACCTCCCAAACCATTCCTTAGAGTACCTTTTTCGTAAATGTTTAGAAGCCGTTAATCAGATTTCGGGAGAAACCTCTGAAAAATCTGCGGAAAAATATTTGCAAGAAATGGGATTCTTCAACAAAGACACCACTTATTTGAATGCAGTATATGGAATTATGGATATGACTGATTTATCCTTTAAATATATCACAAATACGGATGTAGCTTTAGGAATTCCAGTTGAAGCATTTATGCAAAAAGGATTCAGTCAATTTTTAAGTTCAATGACTCCCGAAAAAGAGAATGTTTCTTCAATTCCTACCCTTTTTAAATTTATGATTGATTCGATAAAAGGAGCTCCACAAGAAATTAAAAAGAATTTTGTGGCGTATGGCTACGGAATGAAACATTTTCGTCCGAGTGGAAAACCCTTTCATACGATGGTTCAGATTTTTGGATTGGAATTTAGTGACAAAGGTTATCCAAGGCTATGTTTTATTGTAGATCAGGATATTGACCATTTAATAAAACCTTCTGAGCAATATTGGGGGCGTGTTAGTTTTAATAATGGAGAATTTGTAACAACTTTTTCTTCAAAAGATATGATTTTGAAAAAGCAAGATATTTTCTCGGCAAGAGAACTGGAAGTTCTGAAATTGTTAATGAAAGGGAAGGAATCGAAGCAAATTGGTGAAAAACTTTTTATTAGTTCAAATACGGTGGACAATCACCGCAAAAATATGATTCGCAAATTGGATGCCCGAGATACAACGGCTTTGGTACAATTAACAAAACAATTGGGGATTCTTAGATAAAAATACCTATCACAAAATATTACTAACACACTCAAACATTACTAACACACAAAAACATTACTAACACACAAAAATATTATACCTCAACTTAGTTTAACTATAGGTCGGTTCTCCCAAAAGAAACCGACTTTTTTATTGGCACGCAGATGGTGCAGATGCCTATCGGCAACGCAGATTTAAGAGGATTTTTTGTTTGAAGTTTCATTTGTTAATTTTTATCGTAAAACTAAATAGAATTGCAGTAAAAATCCTCTTAAATCTGCGTTGCCGAAGGCATCTGTGTCACCTGCTTGCCATAAAACCATCAACCCATTTACGGGCGTTGACGAAGGCTTCTAACCATGGGCTTACTTCGTCTTTTTGTTCGCTTTCTGGATAATTTGCCCAATTCCATGGAAAAGTTGAGCGTTCGATATGTGGCATCATCACTAAATGTCTGCCCGTTTCGTCGCACATCATCGCCGTATTATAATCCGAACCATTGGGGTTGGCTGGATAATTTTCGTAACCGTATTTACCCACGATATTGTAATTTTTCTCCGAATCTGGCAAGTCAAATTTCCCTTCTCCGTGAGATACCCATACGCCCAGAGTTGCCCCTGCCAACGTCGAAAGCAT
>JAYUIP010000767.1:0-4571 GCA_043765945.1 Arcicella sp. | reverse complement strand
CCATTGTAATTCATCACGGAAATACAACATGGGAATACAAATCCATCAATAGTTATTTTGTGGATTTACCACAGGTTTTGCACAAATTCATTCCTGATTTTGATTATCTTTTGTTTTCACTAAATGACATAGAAGACGACAGGTTGGCTTCTATCAAAAACGTTATCCTAAGTTTTTCGGCGATGCTTCTGAAACATAGCCATGATGAAAACGATGAGTTCATGAAACTAACGCCCTTTTGGTTAGAAAAACTCAAAGAATTAGATGCACAAAAGCGATTGGATTTTATCAAAAGTGCTTTCATCTATATCCAAAACGCCATCAACTTGACAAACAAAGAAATACCTCCTATTTTTACCAAAGTTTCAAACAACGTAAACAATATTGCCATGACTATTGCAGATCATGTTAGAGCCGAAGAAAGGGAAGTTACAATTTTCGGTGTCATCTTTCGGTGTCATCAAAAATCTTCTTAGAAAAGGTTATGATGCGTCTTTTATTGCGGATGCCACACAACTTTCTGTAAAAAAAGTGCAAGACATTATTTAAAAAATTAGAGATTCTTCTAACTAATATTGCCATGACTATTGCAGATCATATTAGAGAAGAAACAATGGAGTTTGCGACCCTTAAATTTGTAAAAAATCTTTTAAAAAAGGAAAATGATGCTTCTTAATATTGCAGAAATGACAGAACTTTCTGTAAAAAGTGCATAAAATTATCCAAAAAATAAAAGAGTCAAATCAATAATATTGCCATGACTATTGCAGACTATATTCTCTTTATGGTCATATCTCTCCCTCACGGACTTTCTTAACTTATTTATTCATACGCATGAAGTGATTTTTTGCGACCCAGTGAACACATGAACACGGGGGAAGGGCGGTTACTGACCAATGGAAAATAAATTTGAATACAGTAAAATAAAGAAATTTACCTTTAAAAAAGTAATCTTTGTTGATAATTTTGAAATTCATACTTTTAGGAAAATTCTTAAAATCTCGCAATGGAAGCCACAAAAATTTCTCGTCAGGCAGTAATAATTATTCATGGCATTGGTGAACAACAGCCTATGGACACGCTCAGAGAATTTGTCAAGGAAATTGCTCCCAAAATTGAAGGTAGTGATAAGCAAAAATCATTCAATAAACCTGATATTTTTTCGGGATTATTTGAGTTGAGACGCATGACCGCCAGCCGACATAAGCATACTTTTAAAACCGATTATTTTGAATATTATTGGGCTCACAATATGCAAGATAACAAAATTTCAGACGTATTTTGGTGGACAGTTTCTTTAATCTTTAGACCCTTTCATACCCCAAAAAAAATATTTTCTGTTAAAGAAATTCCTTCAAGAATCAGGTTTGTTTTTTATGGACTTTGGCTAATTTTATTGTTATTTATAGTATTAATTGGTTTAATAATTTATGATTATTATGCTTCTGGAAAGCTATTTGAGCATTATTTGACTTGGTTTTCGGGATATTTTGTAAAAATTATTATTGGATTAATATTATCGGGATTCGGTTTTGTTCTATCTAATTATTTAGGAGATGTGGCTCGTTATATGACCCCAAAAGCCCACAATATCGGCAACCGTGAAACCATCCGAAAAAATGCTTTTCAATTGTTGGACAGATTGCATACATTGAGGAAAGATAATAAAAATGTTTATGATAGAATTGTTATTGTGGGACATAGTTTGGGTTCGGTAATTGCGTATGATTTAATCAATTTATACTGGAACCATATTTACGAAAATACGAATAAAATTGACCCAAATCTCATTCGTGAAAATGAAAAAATAGCGTTGAAATTAATCAAAGTATACGAAAATTTACCACCAAAACCAAGCCATGAAACACGTAAAAATTATGAAAAAGCCTTGAAACTATTTCAAAATGCTCAGTTTGAATTGTGGAAATCGCAGTATCGAAACGAATGTTCTTGGCGAATTTCTGATTTAATAACTTTGGGCAGTCCCTTAGCGAATGCAAATCTGTTTTTGGCTAAGAATAACGACACATTTGAAGAGAAAAAAATAGAACGTGAACTACCGACTTGCCCACCCATTTTTGAAGTTTTTGATATACTGGATGAGAACAAAAAGAAAGTAAAAACCGAACATTGTTCCTTTCCACACAAGCCAAATCAAAAAGCTGATTTACCGCTAACACTTCATCACGCAGCGGCTTTTAGTATGACTCGTTGGGTGAATATTTACTTCAAAAATGATTTTATTGGTGGAAAAATTAATTGTTTGGGCGGAGGAATTGAAAATATTCCCGCTCTCATTCCAGAGAAAAAATGGTTAGGTTTTATCCCTTTCAGAGGCAAAATTCCCTTTCTTTCTCATATTTATTATTGGAACAAAGATGAGCAAAAGAGTATTGGGTTGATCAGGAAGAAATTGAGATTGATGTTTAGGTAGTTGATTTTTAGTTGGTTATTTATTCTAACTCCCAAACAAAAAAAGACAGCAAAACCAGTTTGCTGTCTTGTATAATTACACAATTGGAATTTATTCACTCACTCTAAATTGAAGGTCTTTCACTATGATTGGGGTTGTGGTTGCATTATTTTTAATAAATACCTCCAAGTAATCACCCTGATTCAGATCCGCAATCGTTTCAAGGGTTAATTGAAAACCCTCATTTTTTGCTCCAACAGAAATGGAAGAATTGGGGGCAACTTGAATTAAACCGTTTTTATAAACAGCCACCGATAAATCAGCGTTAGCCTCTGGTGTTTTTCCACCAGCGTTGATATATACTCGTGCGTTCAATGTTCTCTTTCCCGTGTAAGTGATGCGGTTGGATGAAATCGTGAATCCATCTGCTTTGATGGTTGTGGTTTCTCCAGCGATTTTCGTAAATAAATTGGGTGTTATTATTCTTGTTGCCACTGGGTTATCGTTCATATAAACGTAACCGTAGTGTTTTGTGTCTGGTATGCCAGCCCCATTTTGTTTCATTTCCCAACCAGGCGTATAGGAGTCAAAACCAGTAATCAAGGTGCCTGGTCCTCTGAAAAGGTTACCGTTCATTCTGCCCTGATCCGTTTTGGCTTTGGCGTTAAATTTCACGGCAGTATTGCCCGAAAACACAAAGTAGTTGTTAGATAGATCAATGTCACTTGATTCAAAATCGTTCATAAACTCAATACCAACGCCAGAAGAAATACCCGTGACGTAGTTGAAAGCGGCACAAAACTTACCAGTGGTTCCAGATAATTTCAAACCGTCACGACATCGCCAAAAGTTAGTGGTGATGTACATCGAATTGAAACCGCTAAATCTTCCAACGCCTCCGCTTATCATTCTTGGGGCTTCCACAACCGAATTGCCAGGGAGCAAATTCAATGTTTTGGTTCCTGTATTGTCTTCAAAATCATAAGCAGTTGTAGTTGCTCCAAGGGGAATAATACCTAATTTCTCCATGAAAATGTCTAAATCTTGGCTTCTCAAAACAGCTCCTTTCACGGCGGAAATAATTCGGTCTTTTCCAGGGTCGATGCCTTTTAATCCCGCACCATTCATGTTAATATAATTTTGACCTATATCAACGCTACCAGAAATGATGTAAACTTTTGAGGGATTCAAGGTGATTCCACCATTTTGAGGATTCGGAAAATCTCCTATTGCATCAACATAAACAATGTTTGCGGGTAATGAATTTTGTAGATCTTTTTGGGCAAATGAATGAGTGAAGACAAACAATGATAAAGTTAAAGTTTTCAGGAACGTGATAGTTGGATTCATATTTTATTTGTTTTGTTTAAAATCAAGCAATTTGTTTGAAGTGGTTTTAGTAAAATTTCTTAAAGATAAAATTCTAAGCGAACCTATTCAAGTGGGTAATGTGCTTTAATTAATTTTTAAAAATGATGATGTTTTCTGCAAAGTTAAAAGTTATTTTTACCTTAAAAACATAAGGCTAAGAGAAATGTTTAGATTTTTTTATGAGATTGGATTATTACTTTCTCAACGCTGATTATAAAGCATAGAATTAGAGCGTAATATTTTTAAAAATATCAATAAAATTGTTGAAATGGCTTTTTTTAAGTATAAATTACTACGATAAAAAGAGCCAAAACGTTGGGTATATTCAACATTTTAGCTCCTTAAAATCGTTATTATATTCTATTTCCCCTCCCCAATCGGCAAATAATCCTTAAACGTCTTCAAAGGCGTTGATTCCACTTTTTTGCGGTAATCTGCCCAATCATTGGTGAAGAATTTGTTTACTTTTTCGATGGATTCTTTGGTTAGGGTTTCTAATTGCTCCACCAGTTTTACGTCAGCATTGGTTGGAACAATTTGCTTTGAATTGATGTACCCCATTGCTTCAAAAATCTTGCCTTGTGGCGTAATTTGATAAGGTCTGCCGTAGCCTTGTTTCTCAAATTTTCTACCCGTGATTATTTCTCGTTGAACCTTGATTGAATCTTGAATGGTTTTGCTTGCTTTGCCCAAATCTTCCAATTCTTTACCTTCTTTGTCCTTCACTTGATTTTGGATGGTTTTTGCCACGTCTTCGGCTTCGGTTAGGCGGTCAGTTGCTTCGGTG
>JAYUIP010000766.1:0-1529 GCA_043765945.1 Arcicella sp. | reverse complement strand
GCAAGGGCATTTTGGGCTTTGTGTAAAATAATAGATGGCAGAAAATATACAGAATTGGCTTTGGCAGACAAAAATCCAGACATTAAAATTGCAGGAATTAGAGCTGCTCGTCAGTTGAAATTGGATGTACTTTCTTACTTAAAACCGCTTGTATATCATCCAGACCCACAAATTCGCCGTGAGTGTGCGATTGCTCTACATGGAAATAAAACGCCCGAAGCCGCAGAATTGTGGGCAATATTGGCAAATCAACACGATGGCAAAGACCGCTGGTATTTGGAGGCGTTGGGAATTGGGGCTTCTGAAAATTGGGATGCGTGTTTTACGGCTTATTTGAAAAAAGTGGCTGATCCAACCCAAACTGTGGCAAGTAGAGACATTGTTTGGCGAGCAAGAACTAATGAATCCGTGAAGTTTCTGGCAAGTTTAGCGACAGATTCTAAAACAGATTTAAAAGACCGTTTGCGTTATTTCAGAGCCTTTGATTTTAATAATGGCAAATCAAAATCTGAGACTTTGTTAGCAATGCTAAAAGGGAATTCTACGGAACAAAACCAGATTAATAAATTGGCATTGAGTCACTTAGATGTCGATTTTGTGAAAACTTCTCCCGTGGCAAAAGCGGCTTTAAAAGATTTAATGAAGGGTTTGGAGGGCAAAGCTTACTTAGAAGTGCAAGATAAATATTTACTTCCCGAAGAAAATGCAAGGTTATTTGCGATGGTCAATGAGGGCAAATTTATTAGAGAATCCTCAGAAATTTTACTCAAATCACCCGAAGGGATTGCTTTAATTAAGCAAATAATTAATAATCCAAAACAAGAAAATGTTGCTTTGAAATTGATGAATGGCATCAAACATAATGGGGGCAAAACTTCCTTGGATATGTTGCAATCAGTAATGTTTGATAAAACCAAAACGGCAAATTTACAGAAAGAAGCCACTCGGTTCTTAGGTGGGAGCATGGGTGGAGAAGATTTGATTTTGGCATATTTGAAAGATGGAAAAATTCAAAAAGACTTCATTCCAGTGGCTGTGGAGGGGGTAAGTTTTGCTTGGCGTAAGAACGTGCGAACAGAAGCATCGAAATATTTAGGCAATTCAGCGGCAAGCACCAAGACAAAATTACCCCCCGTATCAGAATTAATTGCGATGAATGGTGATGCAAAAAAGGGCATAGAAGTATTTACTGCCAACTGTTCAGTTTGCCATCAGATTAATGGGGAAGGCATAGATTTTGGTCCAAAACTTTCAGAAATTGGGTCAAAATTAGGGAAAGAAGGACAATATTTAGCGATACTTTATCCAGATGCAGGAATCGGTTTTGGCTATGAAGGCTGGGAATTGAAAATGAAAGATGGCTCGGTATTGAATGGAATTTTAGCCTCAAAAACTGAAACAGATTTAGTGCTTAAAATGCCAGGCGGAATTGTGCAAAACTTGAAGACTTCTAATTTAAAATCCATGAAACAATTACCTAACTCAATGATGCCCAGTGGTTTAATGGATGGAATGAGTAAAGATGAAGC
>JAYUIP010000765.1:0-1533 GCA_043765945.1 Arcicella sp. | reverse complement strand
CAACGTATTCATGGAAGAAAGTTGGTGATACAGCATTCACAAGTTCAGTACAGAATCCAGTAATTGCTGAAATAGCATCGGAGGCTAATAAAGGAACTTACATTGTGACAATGACCTCGAAAAATGGTTGTTCAGCAACGTCAACGGCTCAGGTTGTGGTATCAATTAATCCATTACCAACGGCAACGGCTTCTTACAACAATCCAGTTTGTTTAAATTCTAAATTGGTACTTGAAGTTGTAACCAACGGAACATCTTATTCATGGACTGGACCAGCAGGTTCAAACTTCACTTCATCGGAACAAAAGCCAGAAATTGCTTCTGCAAAAGATGTGAATAAAGGAATTTATACGGTAGTTGTGTCATTTGGTAATAGTTGTGCGGCAACTGCAACGGTAAGCGTAGCAGTGAATGCCCTTCCAACGCCAACGGCAAAAGGTGCTGAGGTTTGTGTAGGAAAACCAATAACCTTAGATGCAACAGCAGGATTCAAGTCTTATGCTTGGTCGAAAGTTTTAGGAGTAGGAGCATTTACTGCCTCAACCTATAATCCTTCGGTAAGCACAAGTGCAATCTTGGATAATGCAGGAACGTATCAAGTATTTGTAACGAACGACAATGGATGTACAGCCATCGCAACGACAACGGTTATTGTAAATGATTTGCCAAAAGCAACGGTTGAAAATAACGGTGAGATTTGTGTAGGTGGAACAATCGTCTTAACGGCAAAAGGTGGAACAACATACACTTGGAAGAAAGGTGGAGTTGCTTTATCAACCACAACGGATGTCTTGACAATCCCATTAGCAACGCCAGGAGATGCAGGAACATACAGCGTAGAAGTTGGTACTGTTAAAGGATGTTTTGCAACGGTAACCACAACGGTGAAAGTTAATAGCAATCCAAATCCACAGATTACGAAAATCAATGACCTTTGTTCAGGTGATAAAGTTGAGTTGAAAGTAACTGGAAATTTAACGGATAAATATTCTTGGAAAGAACTCGGAATAGGTAAAACATTCACTTCAACCGTACAAAATCCAACGGTTGATCCAACACCAACGGCAGCAGGAGTTTATACCTACTTCGTAACGGTTGAAGGAATCGGAGGATGTACTGGCACGGCAACAACAACAGTAACAATCAAAGCATTGCCAACGGTAACAGTTCCATCAATCTCAATTTGTGCGGGTGTAACTGGAAAATTAACGGCATCGGGAGCAGATACCTACGCTTGGTCAGGAGCTGGATTCACAGCAACAGGAGCAACAGTATCAGTAACTAATGCAGGTGCTTATTCAATAACTGGAACAATAGCAGGATGTACAGCATTAGCAACGACAACTGTTGAAGTAAGAACACTTCCAACCGTAACCATAACACCAATCGAGATTTGTGCAGGAACAACAGGCACATTAACCGCATCAGGTGCTTCGACTTACGCATGGACAGGAACAGGCTTCACGGCAACAGGGGCAACCGTATCAGTAACAGTTCAAGGTGCTTACTCAGTAATTGGAACAAGTGCTAACG
>JAYUIP010000764.1:0-13054 GCA_043765945.1 Arcicella sp. | reverse complement strand
AACACGCTTGCGTATGAACGTCCAACATATCAATGAGCGACTTGTTTAATTGCCCCGATAAAATCTCTTGCTCGTGTTTCATAAACGCTTCCGTGCATTGTTGCGAGAGGAGATTAATGAGCATTGCCCGAAGGAAAGCTAATCTTTCATTGTTATCCGTAATCCGTGGTAATTTGCTTTCTATTAGGTATTTGTAAGTAGTTTCGTCATTTTCCCAGAAGGGGAGAAGCAAATCCAAAACCTGTTGAACGGTCAAAATTCTGAGTCGGTGAGCGTCTTCCAAATCAATAATTCTGTAACAAATATCATCGGCGGCTTCCATCAAAAACACAAAAGGATGTCGGGCGAAAGTGTTGAGTTCATCGTTCAAAACTTGTATTTTCAATTCATCGGCAACTTTACGATAAACGTCAATTTCTGAATCGAAAAAACCTGATTTTTTTGTACTGATTAACCCCGTTTTTTTATTGAATCCATTGGTTGAATCCGTCGGATATTTCACAATGGTGGAAATGGCGGTATAAGTCAACTTATGTCCGTTTTGGTCGTTCGTTAAAATACGAAACGCATTGGCATTTCCTTCAAACTTTCGGAAGTCATTGAGCTGGTTTTCAGACAGTTCTGCCTCCAAGGTATCTTTGGTTTCGCCCGTAAGATTATCGAAATAATTGCGAATGGCTGACTCCCCCGAATGTCCAAAAGGTGGATTACCAATGTCGTGAGCCAAACAAGCGGTGGCAATTACGGTCGATAAATCGTAACGATAAAATTCATGAAAGTCAGGGTTTTCTTCGGGGTATTTTTGGGATAATTTGACACCAACGGCTTTCCCCAAAGACCGTCCAACCGAAGCAACTTCAAGGCTGTGAGTAAGGCGATTATGCACAAAAATTGGACCTGGAACTGGAAAAACTTGGGTTTTATTTTGCATTCTTCGGAAGGGTGAAGAGAATATAAGTCGGTCATAATCACGCAAATAGGCGTTTCTGATGAGGTCAGCTTTTTCAGTTTCGTAGCGAGATTCAGCACCAAGGCGTTTGCTGGTATAAAGAGATTTCCAGTTCATGAATGATAATTTATTTAGGTCAAATTTATGATTTCTGACGGCTAATTTCTAATTTAGGACAAAGAATTTTTTAAGCGGGAATGAGGTTACACAGAGAGCCACAGAGAAAGAAAATTGAGAACCACGGAGAAAAATGAGAGTTAGTTCTCTGTGGCTCTCATTTTAAAACTCTGTGGCTCTCCGTGTAACCTCATACTCGTATTAATAAACCAAAATATATGAACCACAAAAATAAACTCAACCTCTTTGATACCGTCATGCTCGTGGTGAGCCTAATCATCGGCATGGGAATTTTCAGAAACCCTGTCGAAGTAGCCAAAACCGCTCAAATCCCTTCAATTTTCTTTTTAGCCTGGATTTTGGGTGGAATTATCAGTTATTTAGGCGGTCTAACCTACGCAGAAATTGGTTCAAGATATGCCGTCAAGGGTGGTTTCTACAAAATTTTCTCCTATTGTTATCACCCCGCTTTTGCCTTTATGGTCAACTGGATGATTGTGATTTCCAATGCGGGAGCAGTGTCGCTGGTAACACTGGTTGGGGCAGAATACATCAACCCTATTCTGATGCCCGAATCGTTGCAAAATCCACTGGGAATTAAGATTACTTCCATCCTCACGATTGTGATTTTATATGGTATAAATTTTGTAGGAATCCGACTTTCTGCCAAAACCCAGAATGTGCTGTCCATGATAAAAATCGTGTTGATGGGATTGTTAATTTTAACGATTTTTGGTAATCATGAAACGCCAAAACCTTCAACAAATTTAATCGCTTCCACTTGGGAAACCGCTGATTATTTCAAAGCCTTAGCCCTCAGTTTTATTCCCATTTTCTTTACGTATGGTGGTTATCAACAAACGATAAATTTTGGCACTGATATTGAAAATCCTTCTAAAAACACGCCCAGAGGTATTTTTATTGGTTGTGGAATTGTAATGTTTTTGTATTTGGCAATAAACTATGCTTATTACAACGTCTTAGGAATTAATGGAATTGCTAATTCAACGTCCTTGATTTCGGATTTAGCGAAGGTATTTTTTGGAGAAACTGGCTCGAAAATTACTTCGGTCTTGCTCTTTATTTCCGTGCTAACTTTCGTAAATTCTTCCATGCTCACGAACCCACGAGTGTATTATGCGATGGCGGAGGATGGGGTTTTACCCAAATTTTTCAGTAAACAAAACGATAAAACCCAAGTTCAAGAAATTGCCTTGGCGGTCTATGCAAGTTTCCTGATTTTGATACTTTTCTTCGCAGATTCATTCAAAGAATTGTTGAATTATGTGATGTTTTGCGACTCAATCGGAATGATTACTTCGGCTTTTACTATTTTTATTTTACGTAAAAAATTACTTAAAACTTCCGAAAATCTATATGAAATTGGCTTTGGGAAAGTGCTTTTTCCTGTCATTTTTATTGTTACTTACACCCTTGTTGCAGCCGCATCTTTATACAGTAATGCTGATAATTTACCCACTGCCATTGGCTTATTCTTAGGAGGTTTACCTTTGTATTATCTAATCAAAAAAATCATACCCAAAGATGAAAAACAGGCTTAGATTTGTTCTATTTGCCCTTTTATTGATTCCCATAGGCTTAGCAACTCGCACGTATGGCAATGAATTCATGAAACTTTATGTGGGTGATTCACTGTGGGCAATGATGATTTATTTTGGGTTTCGATTTTTATTTCCGAGCCAATCCATGAAAGCTTTTTGGTTTGCTTTGATATTTTGTTATTTGATAGAATTTTCACAATTATATCATGCAGAATGGATTGATGCTATTCGTCAAAATCGTTTGGGAGAATTGGTTTTAGGTTTTGGATTTCTGTGGACTGATTTGGGGGCTTATTTTATGGGAATTTTAAGTGGACATTGGTTGGAAAAATTCCTACACTCGTACCACGGGAATCCCTTCCCGTGAAAGTAAGAGTCCACGGGAAGGGATTCCCGTGGTACGAGTGCTACAATTTCCGACAAACAATCACAATCTTCTGATTCTGAGCATCCGTTGTAGCAAAAAGATACTCACTTCCACCATCCGATAATTTCAATTTATCCCGAATTTGTTGCACTGTTAAAGGGAAATTTCTGATGGTTATATTTGCTTTATTATCCGTTAAATATTTTGATATTTCCTTCTTATCTAATTTACAAACCCCAATAATTTTAAATGCTCTTCCTTGAAAATTCTCTATTAATTCTTCGGAAGTGTAAAGATGACTATGCGGTGCAACCTTCTGTAAATCAAAGTGTTCTGCCACAAATCTAAACCCACCCGACTTCATAATCGCAGCATTTGGTTCGTATAAATATTGGTTGGCAGAGCTTAATTTTATACTTGCATTTTTCTCTCCTGATTTGGTAAAAGATAAGGTTGTGGAATTATTTTTTGTTAGATTAACAGCATTTAAAATTACCTCTTCGGATTTACTTTTTTCTAAATGAAATAACACTTCTTTTACCTCATTTTCAACCGCTACTATATATACATTCGACACGTTCCCTAAGTCTGAAATAGCCAAATCAATATCTAACATTGGAGAGGCTTTTAGAAGAATGTTCTCCGTATATTCAAACAGTAAATCTTTGATTGCTAAGATGTTAGGTTCGCAATCTTGTAGTCTGACAACTTTACTTCCAGTGTCGTCTCGGCGGTGTGGGTCGAGGTAAATCCATGAGTCCTTTCCAAATTCAGACAAATTTTCCACAGAATCACCCGCCACAAACACCACATTCTCAATCCCCAATTGCTCAAAATTATACTTCGTAACGTTCAGTAAATCAACATTTTGCTCAAAATAAAAAGCTTTTGTGAAATTTTTACTCATATATGCAACGTCCACGCCCATACCGCCAGTAAGGTCAATAAGCGTTTCACCTGATACTAAATATGCCTTGAATTTTGCGGTAATTTCAGAGGAACATTGCTCAATGGAAAGCATTTTGGGAAAGATAATATCCTCATTTTCAAACCATTCGGGGAGTTTTGATTTTGCTTTTTGACGTGCTTTTATCTGTAAAACTAAATTTGGAATATTGAGGTTGGGACATTTTTTTGCTTGTAAAAGTAAAGTTGTCACTTCATCATTTTGATGGGATTTTATGAAGGTTTTTTCGGCTTCTGAAAGTGGATATTTTTTTTCTGTTTCGATATTTTTTTAAAAATTGAACACGGATTCAATCCGTGTGTCATTAGCTTATTTTTTCAAATTTAACGCTCGTTTCTTTTCATTACAAATCATCACAAAAGTTCTGTCAAACCAGCCATATACGCCAAGTTCGCCAACGCCTTTTCATATTTACTTTTCAACGATTCCACTTTCGTTCTCATTTCAATCAATTTACTTTCACGAGTATTTATAAGGAATAATGTACTCTCGCCTACATCAAATTTGCGTTGTTCAGCCCGAACCAAAATTTCTTGATTTTGAGTTGCATCTTGTTGAATTCGTAATTGCTTCTCGTAATTCCGAACCTCATTGTAAGCGGCGTACACGTCATTCAAAATTTCTCGGCGGGCTAAATTCAAATCTAAGCCCGTTGATAATTGTTTAATTCTGATTTGTTGCAATTTTCCACGCTCTTTTCTTAGAAATAAAGGCATCACAAATTCAAAGCCTAATTTATGATTATTTGGCGAAAAAGAATTACCAAAATTAGAACTTGGATTGTTTACAAATCCATCAGCAATAAAATTAAAATTGGCGTTAAAAACAGGTTTTAGCATTTCTTTTCGGAATCTTTCTTCAGTCTGTAATTGATTAATTTTTACATTAAGTTTCTGAATTTCAGGGTGTTGTGATTTTGCTTGATTGATTAAAGCCAATAAAGTAGTCTCATCAACTTTGCGAATTGGTGCAACAGGTGGAGCAGCATCTTCGGGTAATTCAAGAGGCATTTCGTTGGTTGACCATAAATAATTGGACAATGCCAACCGATAATTTTGCAGTTCAATCATGGCTTGTTGAAGCGAAACTTCACGGTCTTGTAGCGTAATTTTTGCCTCAACGGAATCAATTGCTGCTTGCTCGCCTATGATGGCACGCTCACGAGTGGCAATGAAACGGGTATTTGCTAAGTTGTATCCTTCTTGAATTAATTGCAATTGTTTATACGAAAACCACCAATCCCAGTAACTTTTAGCGGCATAAAATACGGTTGAGGCAATTAATTTTTGACGTTCAGCCTCGGCATAATTTACGCCTAAACGTGCTTGTCTCAATGTGTTACGTCTCGCATCAATTATCAAACCTTGCCCAATCGGAAGGGTTAATCCTGCCACCAAAAGATTTGGAGATTCTTCTTCCAATAAATATTTACCCGTATTTCTTTCATACCCCAACTTAAAATCCACACCCGACCAAGTTGGAATTTTTAAAGCATTTTCCCAGCGGTTATAATAGTCGATTCCTTTAAAAGATTTGCGATCGAAATAGGAGGTAAGCTTTGGATCAAAAGCTCCTTGGGCTTGCATAATTTCAGTTTGTGCATCTCGTATAAAAAGATTGGCTTGCTTAACCGTTGGATGATTTTTGAGGACTAAATTCTTAAAATCTTCGTAGCCAAAAGTGGTTTGTGCGGTGGCTTGGAAAGATGTTAAAAGTATAAATATGATTTTTAATTTGTTCATTTTCAGAGGTTTATGTGGAATATATAATTATTCTGTCTGTAATTAATGGAATTAGATTACTGAATAATTTCATAATGGGTAGTAAAATCGTTTATTGCCTTTTTTCTCATTTAGTCGCTCGCCTCTGGCGAGTGACAACTATTATACGGCTTCCAGCCGTTTTTAATAATACAATATCAAATTCGTCCGCTGGGCTGGAAGCCCATTAATAGCCGTCACTCGCAAAATGTAGGCGGCTAAAAATTACTTCTCTTTCAAAGCCGCCTTTGGTTCTTTCTTTAAAGTAGGAGGAAAAGCATTGAGTTGTCGCCAGATTTCAAACCATACAGGCACGTCTTCCAACATTACCCAACCTACAACACCCGAACCCATACGCAATTGTTTGGGCCAAAATTGTTCATCTTTTTCTATTTTTGGGGTAATTAAAATTCTATATTGCCCTGAACCATTATCAATTCTATCAATCACTTTCACAATTCCCCCAAAAGTACCTACCGATGTAGAAGGCCAACCCGAAAAAACCAGCGAAGGCCAGCCTTCAAACTGCAATCTGACCTCTCGTCCAGGCTCAATCAAAGGCACATCCATTGCCCTCACATACATTTCAACTGCCATTTCGGGAGCGAAAGGTTGCAAAGTTGCGATGGATTCACCCTCTTTAATTGTTTCGCCCAGACCCATTTTCAAGGCTTTCACGATGTAGCCTTCTTGCGGTGCTCTCACAAAATATTGCCCTCTGCGAATATCCACATTGGTAATTTTATTTTGTAATTGTGATAACTCATATTCACCCGTTGCCAACGAAGAAAACGCTGAACTTCGGTCGGATTGTGCCTTTGCAATTTTCTCGGCATATTCCGCATCAATCGAACTTAACTCAATTCGAGCATTAATTAATTCCTGTCTCGAAATTGCCAATTTATTCTGATTTGAAACCAGCTTTGCCCTAACTTCTTGAAATTTTAAGCGTCTTGATTCCACTTCACTTAATGAAACCAAACCGCCATTATTAAACTGCTCTTCACCACGGTCGAGACGGGTTTTCGCAATATTTACTTGCACCTGTTCCGCCAAAACATCGGTGCTATCTGCCGTTACTTTTGAATAACCTTGCTTGACTTTATTTCGAGCTTTTTGAAGACTAAATTTGTTATTTTCCTGTAAAGCAACTATTTGATTATCAAGTGATTGAATCTTTAATTGGTAACTGTTTATACCATCCTGTTTTGCCAATAATTGTTCCTGCAAACGTTGCGGATATCGTGGGTCGAAATACTCATCTTTCATCTCGGAAATAACCATTAACGTGTCGCCCTTCTTTACTAAATCACCTTCACGAACGAGCCATTTTTCAATTTTCCCAGAGATAATATTCTGAATATTTTGGGGTCGGTCGCCAGGTGTAAGAGCTGAGATTTCACCTTTTCCGTTTACATTTTGCTGCCACGGTAAAAATAAAATCAACAACAAAACGATGAGTATCGCCAAAATCCACCGAGATAAAATCACGGCAGAACGAGGTGTATGTAAGGTTTTGAGTGAGTGCAAATCAAAATTATCATTGATTTGATTAGCTACACTTTTATTTGATATGTTTAACATAATTTCGATGTTAGGTTTTCGATTTTAGCTGTTTAGTTTTCGCTGTTTGATGTTCGTTGTTCGATTTTCATTTTTTGCTGCTCGAGCATCGAACAACGAGAACCGAACATCGAAACACGAACATCGAAAATCAATCCACAACTTCTTGAAAATCAGGGTTTTTAATCAATTCTTTATAATTTCCATCCATCACAATCACACCTTCATTCAAGACAACAACACGGTCGCAGGCTGCCATAACCATGGGGTCATTTGAGATGGTTAAAAGCGTCCATGGATTTGCTTTATCCGTCAAAAAAGCAATGGCACTCATGCGTTCTGACTTGTGTAATTCACGATAAATATCATTAATCATCAACAATTTTGGCTTTTCAACCACACAACGAGCCACTGAAATTTTGGCAATAAAACTCTCAGAAAAACGCTTTCCGCCCGCAATCATTTGCGAACTTAATCCTTCTTCAAGTTCGGCAATATTATCGTTCATGCGTAGGTTTTTCAAAGCCCATTGCACATCTTGAAGCGAAACTCCAACCCGTCCCATCACGATATTATCTAACATTGTTCCATCAAAAATCAAATCCGTTGCCAAATTTCTTTCAATGGCATCACGAATTGAATTTAATTCTATGTCCTTGATTGATAAGTCATTATAAGAAATTGAACCTTCAAAATCAGTAAAAATAGCTGACAAAATTTTCAATAAAGTCTCTTTGCCAGAACCATTCATTCCCGTAATACAAACGCTTTCATTGGGTTTCACTTCAAGATTCACGTTATTTAAAACTAACTTATTTCCATCGGCATAACGATAACATAAATTCTTAATTTTAATATCTAACCCATGATTTTTTTCATGGAAATTTACTTGTAAACCCTTACTTCGTTCCAATGGTAAATCAGTAACGTGACCCATTTTTTCGATGGCGGTCAATAAATCAAAAACAGTTTCAGTTCCAGAGATTAATTTTTCTACGGAGTTTACAACTAATACAATAATGATTTCAGAAGCCACAAATTGTCCCAATGAAATTTGTCGGTCAATGACTAAGGTTGTTCCTAAAATCAACAATAAACCCGTGATAAAAGCCTTAAAAAAAACGGCATTTCCGTAAAGATTTAAAAGAACTTTGTAGTGTTTTTCTCGGTATTTTAAGTAACTATTCACCAAATAATCCATTCTTTGCATGGGCATATTGGTTGAACCTGCCGATTTAAAAGCGTACAAAGTTCGAGCAATATCTTCTAACCATTGAGCAACTTTATATTTATATTTTGACTCTGCTAAACTGGTTTCCATTCCTTTTGGAGCGTTATAATAAATAACAATTACCACAATTGTAATAATCATAAGTCCAAATGCGATGAAATAAGGGTGATATAATGATAATAAAATGATTCCAAAAAGAATTTGAATAACGGCGGCGGTCAAGTCAATCAGCACCTTCGGAAGAGCCTTCTGGACATTAACAATATCGAAAAAACGGTTCATCAATTCGGGGGCATACGAACCCAAAAGCGATTCAGACTTTACTCGTGGAATTCTATACGTAAATTCAAAAGCAGCTTTTGTGAAAACCCTTCGTTGTAAAACCTCTACCAACGTCAATTGATAAATTTGCATAATGCCCGAAATAATTACGCCTAAAATTACCACACCAATCAAAACATAAACTGAACTAAATGCTAATCCGCCCGATACTAAACCGATAATCGCCTGAATACCAAGGGGTAAAGACAAACTCATGATACCTACTACGATGGCATAAATATAAATATAGCCAATGTCTTTACGCTCAGGGCGAAGCATTTTGAACAAACGCTTTAAAGGGGTGGTTTCTTCGGTGTTCACAGTGTCATTGATGTTTTCAATTGGATAAACCGTTAAAAATTTAATCATTCCGTCTTTCGATTCATCAGGATTATTGTTGATGGTTTGAGGATTAAAAGAAGAATTTTCAGAAATTTCCTCAAAATCTTGATTATTTACAGACTCAAAGAAAAATGGCTTGTGATTTTTAAGTAAATGCCCCGAAATAACTATTCTATTCCCCTCAAAAAAAATGATTGGATGTTCAGCATTTTGGATTAATTGCGGGAAATTTTCTTTGGAAATGTACTTTTCGACAAGGAGAAAATTGTGTTTACGAGAATATTGAACTAAATCACTAATAAAGGCATCAGTTTCATTATGAGCGTATTTTTTTACACCAATAAGAGCTGTATGCCCAGTGAAATTATCAAATTTTATTCCGTAAAACTCGGTTAGTTTCTTGACAATAAGGCTTAACTGAGTGGATTGCATACTATAGTGTTGAGGTTTAATTATTATTTCTACTTAATTTGTAACAACGAAAGACTAATATTGGTTTTTGTGCGTACTTATAAAAATATTACTACCTACCGTTTCTTAATATTTAACGATTTCAAAATAATACTCTCAAAGTTTGTTTGTAATTTTATATTTCCATAATTGCCCCCCTAAATACTTCATTCAAAAACAAAATGATTAAAATGCGTCAACGAGTTTTGATAAATTTTTTGGTATTCTTTTTTTTACTCTATTCCTCTGACTCACAGGCTTTTAGTAGAAATTTTTCAGATTCTGTTTTTGTTAAAAACATCATCCAAAAAGCCATCGAAGCTGCCCCTTTTCACGATAAATCTTATGCAAATTATACCGCAGAAACCTTCATTCAAAATTCTGGAAAATGGACAAGAATCCCAAGTCTTTGGAAATCTCTTTTAACAAATGAAGGAATTGAAGAGGGTCTGACTTACCAATCAGAATCTTTTGCTAAATTCTCTGTCAATAATTCTAATAGCTATCAATTTGATTATCAGTCAATTAGAAATAATTATCGTATTGAGGAACGTCCTGATAAGTTAGTTAATCCCAATTTTTATAAGCCTATTTTAGGAACGGGAGCTATTTCTCCACTTTGCCCAAAAGCATTGATTTATTACGATTTTGCTCTGATAAAAACATCTGAAATTGAAGGCGTAAAAATTTATGAAATCAGTGTAATTCCCAAAAATAATAATGATGAAAAAGTTTTTAGCGGCACGATTTCCGTAACTGCCGATGATTATTCCATTCAACATATAAATCTTTCAGTACAACACTATGCCATCAATTATCAAATAGTTATTGATTATTCAAAAAACCTAAACCATTGGTTACCCCAAAAATTTGATATTAAAACTTCTGGTAGTTTGATGGGTTTTGATGGTGAATATCAATACCTTGCGAGCATTTGGAATTACCAAATAATCATACCAGAGGAAGCAAAAAAACTTGAAAGACCTCCCGAAAGTGAATTTTATGAAATTGTGAATGTTCAAGAAAGAAATTTTGAAGTTCAGCAATTTAAACAAGTGATGTCTGCTTTGGGAACCAATCTCAGAAATCAATGGAGTGATGCCAATATTGCCTCGGGTTTAAAGCGTTACGACAAAATAAATGTTCTTTTAGGAGCGAATACACAAATAAGTAATTATTGGAACGAAGTAAAGAAATTACCTGATTTTCAAATATTTACGCCCGATTTGCCCGTTGCTGGAAAGAACAAAAATACGCTTCCCCAACAGCCCGACGAGTTCGCTAATTATCGTCAGGCAAATCAGAAATTTGGGATTGGGAGTATTCTTTTTAGTCGTTCATTTTTTTGGGGAAGCACAGAAAGGGGATATCATCCCTACGAAATTTACTATAAATCCGCTCCCTTAGATTTCAATTATAATACGGTGGAAGGCTATGTTTTGAACACGGGAGCCATATTTAGATACCGCAAAAATCGGTATGATTGGTGGGAAATTGACCCAACTTGGCGATATTCCTTAACCCAGAAAAGATCTATGGGCATGGTGAAATTGCGTTGGAAAACCCAGAAAGAAGATTTTAGTATTTCGGGCGGAAAATTTATGTCACAGTATAATGTTGATACGCCAATTGCCTTTGATTTGAATTCCCTTTCGACTTTATTATTGAAGAAAAATTACGTTAAGATTTATGAAAAAGATTTCATAAATCTTAGTTTCAACGACCGTTTTTCAAATACCTTTGGCATAAAAACGTCCGTGGAATGGGCGAGAAGATACCCACTTCAAAACACCATCGACCATTCATGGATTGACTTTGGAAATGCGGAATACATCCCCAATTTTCCCAAAAACAAAGAAATTGGAGCAACTGAATTTGAAAAAAACGATGCTTTTATTGCCAGTATTCAATTTAATTATCGCCCATTATTGAAGAAACAATATCGTAATAATATTCGCTATGTAGACCTTTCTTCTTCGCCTTTGATTACGTTTAAATATCGAGGAGCAATTCCAAAAGTATTTAATTCTCAGATTGATTTTCACACGATTGAATTGGGAATTACGCACAATTTTCCTTTGAGCATAAACACTAATTTCAACTACATCGCACAGGCTGGAACATTCTTTCATACCGCCAATATGACGTTTGCAGATTTCAAGCATTTCAACGGAAACAACAACATGATTTCCATTGGAGATGCTCTCACAACGCATCGTTTGGTGGGTTTTTATAACAATTACGTTTGGGGAGCGAGTAAAAAATTAATTGATCAGTATTACTATTCCACAAATGGCTCATACATTGACATTATGACGATGGTAGGTTTACGGAAATTTGCCCTAACGCAATTTATGCCAGTGAGACGTTTAGGAATCCGTGAAGAGCTTTTTGCCAATTATTTATACACCGCAAAAGACAACATTCATAACATAGAATTTGGTTATGGAATTGACGGAATCGCTCGAATTCTACGAGTTGAGGCTGTTTTTAACTATAATAATGGGGGAATTCCGAAAGCAAATAATGGTTTTGTGAATACCCAATTTGCCATTCGTTTGGCTTTGAATTCACGGGTGCGTGGAGGGGTTACGCCTGAGTGGTAGATTCAATGATAGAATGAGTGAATGATAGAATATGGGAGAGCTAAATTTTGAGTACCCATATCGCTTCCTCCAAATGAAATAAATTTTGAAGAAACAATATATTTTTATACTTTTATAAAGTAAAATAACTGACTGATAAACAAACAATTAGAAATAAAAACCTGACAATACAATGGCAAAATATAATCTTACCGTAAACGGAAAAAAATACAATGTTGAAGCTGATTCAGACACCCCGCTTTTGTGGGTAATTCGTGACTACGTAGGCTTGAAAGGTACAAAATTTGGTTGTGGAATGGCTCTTTGTGGGGCTTGCACCGTGCATTTAGACGGTCAGCCGATTCGTTCATGTTCAACGCCCATTTCAACCTTGAAATCTTCCAATAAAATCACAACCATTGAAGGGATTTCTGTTAATACTGACCATGCCGTTCAAAAGGCTTGGATTGAGGCACAAGTTCCGCAGTGTGGATATTGTCAGTCGGGGCAAATCATGTCGGCGGTGGCATTATTGAAAGAGAAAGCCAATCCAACCGATGAAGATATTGATAACGCAATGTCGGGAAATATCTGTCGTTGTGGCACATATCCACGCATTCGCCAAGCCATTCATCGTGCTTCGGAGATGATGAAGGAAGGGGGGAATTCTACTGGGAAGTAAACTTTTAAATAACAAAAATCATGGAAACAATCGAAAGAGATAAATTAAAAGGAATGGCTCTATTACGTTATATGATAGAGAATAAGAAAAAAATGGAAGAAGAGGCGATTGAGGAATATAAAAATAGTAAGGAAATGCACGAAGCATTTGATAGACTT
>JAYUIP010000763.1:0-4587 GCA_043765945.1 Arcicella sp. | reverse complement strand
ATGAAGCGGCTGAACGTTTTAGTTTTTATGGAATGCGAGCAATTCTTCCGATATTTTTAGTTGCTCAATTTTTTAATCCAACTGGAAACCCTGCACTTCAAACAATTGCGGAAGCAAAATCCAATGAACAAGTACACATTTTTGTGGCATTAGCCTATGCTACTCCTATGTTGGGTGCAGCGTTGGCTGATTGGTTTTTCGGAAAATATAAGATTATTCTATATGTTTCAATCATTTATTGCTTCGGTCATTTGTTCTTAGCAATGTATGATGAAGATTTGACTTGGTTTGGTTACGGACTAACCTTAATTGCGATTGGTGCAGGAGGAATTAAATCTTGTGTATCAGCAAACGTGGGAGACCAATTTGATAAATCAAATGAACATTTAATGTCAAAAATTTATGGATGGTTTTATTTTTCTATTAATGCGGGATCGGTATTATCCAATTTTTTTATTCCCATTTTATATGATAAATATGGTGCATCTGTGGCATTTGGAGTACCTGGGATTTTAATGGCATTGGCAACTTTGATTTTTTGGTTGGGACGTAAAAAATATATAATAGTGCCTCCAACAGGGTTCAAACCTGATTTTGCTAAATTGAAAGAAGGATTTTCTGCAACGGGAAGGGTAATTTTAGTTTTTGCATTTATTCCGCTATTTTGGGCAATGTGGGATCAAAATCTTTCTGAGTGGATTCTTCAAGCGGGTAAATTAGATTTAGAACTGTGGTCTGGATTTACGGTTTTATCAGGTCAGGTACAATTAGCTAATCCTGTATTTTTAGTTAGTTTTATTCCAGTTTTTACTTATTTAATTTATCCTTTTCTCGAAAAAATAGGTCTTACACCAACTCCTCTTCGTAAAATAGGTGTTGGCTTGGCTTTAACGGGGTTGTCTTTTGTAATAATAGCTCAAATCCAAGAGAGTATTGATGCAGGAGGACATCCATCAGTTTGGAAACAAATTTTTGCGTATTTAATTCTTGCATGGGGTGAGATTTTAGTTTGGATAACTTGCTTGGAATATGCCTACACAAATTCACCAAAATTCATGAAAAGTATCATGGGAGCAATTGGTTTACTGACCGTTGCTTTAGGCAATTTTTTAGTTGCCATGATGAACAGAAGCATTAGTTCAGAGGGGTATTTTGCTCAATATACAGGTGCAAGTTATTACTGGTTTTTTGTAAAATTAATGGCAATTGAAGTCGTCATCTTTATATTAGTATCAAGATTTATCAAAGAAAAACGATACGTTGGGGAGGATTAGTTACTGGTTATTAGTCTCAACTTAATGCAAAAAAGGATAGTCAAAACAATTTGACTATCCTTTTTTGCATTAAGAACCCTATTTCAAATAACCAGTTACCGATAACTAACTAAGCATCCTTCTTCGTGTAAGTCTTATTACCATTTGAATTGATATAATAACGACCGCCACGTGGACCTTCATAGATTGTGCGACCTTTGTCGTCTTTTCCGATGATTTTGTCTTCACCTGCCGTAGCTTTTTCAGTTGCTTTATCAGCTTTCTTTACCGTTTTTGAGGGTGCTGGTTCTGGTCTAACCGTTGGATTTTTGTCCGCAACTTTCTTTGAATCCGTTGTTTTTGCATCTGCTATTTTCTCCGCTTTTTTTGCGTCTCTTTCCGCTTTTCTGGTAGCTTTCTCTTCGTCAGTCATTTTGCCTTTTTTATCGGCTTTCATTGCTTCAACTGGGGAAACTTTTGTACCATCTTTGGCGGCATTTTTTTCAGCTTTCTTAGCCGCCTTTTCAGCATCTTTTGTTGCCTTATCAGCATCTTTTACTTTGGCATCTACTTTCGCTTCCTTGGTAGTTTTGGCTTCTTTGGTTTTTTTCTTAGCTTCTTTTTCAACATCTTTTGCTGCTTTTTCAGCTAATTTTTCAGCTTTTTTCGCCGCTTTTTCTGCATCTTTCGCCGCTTTGTCAGCATCAGTTGCTTTGGCTTTTTTCTCTTTTTTAGGTTTTTCATCCTGTGCTTTCACAGTAGGATTAATTACGAATAAACCACAAAGTAATACGGAAAGAAAAATAATTTTTTTCATGAATTTTGTTATTTTAATGTTAGTTAAAAATGAAAATTGTCGGTAAAATGTTTAAAAAATGGTTGGTAATTCGAAAACTCTGACCTCCCATCCGACTTCTGACCGTAAATATTTGAATAGTAACTGAAATTCCAAAGAAAAATTATCGTTATTAATCAAAACCTACGGTTTTTGGTCAAATTTCTGAGTCATTTGGTCGGATATTGTTAATTTTGTAAAACTAACCACATAAATGTCATTCAAAATCTTCTCAACAATCGTGAAAAAGTTAATCTTCGTTATCAACATTTTATTCTTAAATTTTTCTTCTTCATTTTCTCAAAATTTCACCTTTGTCTCAGGGAAAATTATTGACATAAATTCCAAAAATCCCGTCTCGGGTGTGTATGTTGGAATCCCTGCAAAGGGTGCGAGTACGTCTGCTATTGGCATTACGACCAATGAATCGGGCGAGTTTATTTTGAAATATCCAATCTTACTTCAAAATACTGGAAGTTTAATTATTACGAAAATAAATTTTAAAAACATTCGGAAGAGTTTACTGGAATTTAAGGATAAAAAAGATTCTCTAACTTTTGAGATTCAAGCGGTTGACAAGAAAGTAGTCGAAGCCAAAGACGGACGAAAAACCATTGATTATGTGGTTTCAAGATTAGAAAAAAATTGCAACGTAAACCCCTATTTGCTTCAAGGATTTTATCGTGAAACTTTGCACATAGATTCAGTTTTTGTCAAGATTTCAGAAGGTATTTTAAAGGTTGAAAAATACCCATTTCCTGACAAAGGAAATTTGGGAGAAGTTGCCAAATTATTGAAAGGAAGAAGCTATGAAAAATCCGAAGGAAAAGAAATTTGGGAAAATCTCCAATTCGGAAATGGTGCAGATTTGGTAATTAGAACGTTGGAAACAAAAACACCCGATTTCTTAGATAAAATAACCTTAAAAAATTACAAATATCAAATAGAATCAGATATTTCTGAATACGATGGAATGCCCGTTTTTAATATTAGTTTCTCCCCAATTGATAAGAAATTAAAAGGGGCAAAAATTGGCAAAATGCAAGTAGATACGCTCACAATGGGCATTTTGAATTATGAATTTGAGTTCACACCCGAAGGATTAAAGGATGTAATGGGTGGATCGGTTTTTGGAGGCAGTAAGGATGCGAAGGTCAAAACTTTCAAAGTAATCCAAAATTATCATGCGGCTTTGAATAACTATTATTTACACGAATCGGTTTTAATTATTGAGGCAGTTATTAAGCAAGTTAAAATAGAAATTCCAGCAAAATTAACCCTAATTTTTTTGCCAACTGAGGCAAATTCTCGGATGGGTTTAGCAATAAAAGATAGTGAGATTTTAGAAAATACTACGTTTCCAACGGGCGGGAAGAAATATGATGATAATTTTTGGGGTAATTTTAATTTTATCAAACCTACTAATGATTTAAGACAGATAATTAAATGAACTCGGTTTTTTAAAAAATTAATCTCACGATTAACGCAGGCTGGGTTCAGAACCCAGCCTGCGTTCTCCAATTATAGTTAAATAAACATGGAAAAACACTTACAGAGTTCAGATTTTTTAAGAGATGTTGTGATTGGCATGGCTGACGGCTTGACGGTTCCGTTTGCTTTGGCGGCGGGTTTGTCGGGTGCAGTTTCAAATACAAGCATTATCACTACTGCTGGAATTGCCGAAATTGTGGCAGGTTCAATTGCAATGGGTTTGGGAGGATATTTGGCGGGACAGACCGAAGTTGAACATTACGATGCAGAACTTAAACGGGAATATGAAGAAGTTGAGCGAATGCCAGAAACGGAAAAAGAGGAAGTAAAAGAAATTTTTGCGACTTATGGATTAGACGAAGATGCTCAAAACGTCGTCGTAGAAGCACTTTCTAAAGATAAAGATAAATGGGTGGACTTTATGATGAAGTTTGAATTAGGATTAGAAAAACCAGATATTAACCGTGCCAGAGATTCTGGTTTAACGATTGGAATCTCTTACATTATTGGCGGAATTATTCCACTTTCTCCCTATTTTTTCAATGAAGATGCTCATATTGCCCTTAACTATTCAGTAATTGTCACGTTGATTACGCTGTTTATCTTTGGGTATTTTAAGAGTAAAGTAACTGATCAAAATCCGATAACGGGTGCTTTTAAAGTAATGTTTATTGGGGCTTTGGCGGCTGGGGCAGCATTTTATGTGGCAAAATTGTTTAGTTAATTTTAGGTAACGGAGTTGCACAGAGTTTTTCACAGGTACGCCTGCCGCAGAGTATCACTAAGAAATTTAAAAAATCGAATTATGATTACAAAAGCTACAATTGAGGACGTTAAAGCCCTAAATAATTTAGTAAATTCCGCTTACAGAGGAGAATCCTCCAAAAAAGGGTGGACTTATGAAGCCGATTTATTGGGAGGTATCAGAATTACCGAAGAGGAATTGACTGATACTATTCAGAAGACGGACACAATTATTCTGAAATACACTGATAATCAAGCGATTAT
>JAYUIP010000762.1:0-1534 GCA_043765945.1 Arcicella sp. | reverse complement strand
TTTATGATATTTCTTCAAAACCACCCGCTACGATTGAGTGGGAATAGATTTGATTTCTGATTTACAATTTTAAAAGGGGCTAATTTAGATAAATTAGCCCCTTTTCTACCGTTTAATAAATGGGATTGTACAGTTTTACAAGATAGACCTTAATTTTGCATCTCATTTAAACTATTAAAAATATCATGAAAAAATTTACTTTATTATTTTTAGCCACCATTTTAACGTTTGTTATTTCATCTTGTAGTAAAACTGATGAAGTTGCACCACCAACGGTCGTTGGACTTTGGAAAGTAGGCGGTTTAGGCGTTATTACTGATACTAAAACCGTTGATGCAACCACTGACGACATTAAGAAAGCGGATGCAAAAGCGGGTGAAAATTTTGCAGCCCAAACGTATGAATTTAAAGCTGACGGAACTTCTATTATTGCCAATACGAGTGGAACTGGCAAAAATGATGCTGGTAAATATGTAGTATCAACCGACGGAAAGCTGCTTACCATTACCTCGAATTCAAATAAAGATTCAAAAGGAAATCCTTCCGTGCAAACTTTTGATGTTTTGAGCTTAACAAATTCTGAAATGAAATTTGGAGTGGGTAAGTTGACAAAAAAAGGAACAGATGGACAATTCGTTATTGATTTATTTTCAATCGATTTTGCTGTTTATATTTACGGAGCCTACGTTTTTGCGGCAAAAGGACTTGATGCTGATAAAGAATTGAAAGCGGCGAAAACAGTTACAGCAACTTTTAACTTGAAAAAATAATAGATATTAATTCCTATACTAAAAGCCCGACCTCAAAATCGGGCTTTTTTGTTGGTTGATGTACCGTACAGATAATTTCTTCGTTAATATCCCATCAAAGATTATTATCTTGCAAACTTTATTAATATCAACTCTTTTTTAATCGAATGAAATTCAGATTCTTAACCCTTTCGGCACTTTTTTTATGCCTAAATACTTTCGCTCAGAAGGTTTCTCAAAATGCCAATTATCAATTTTTTGTTGATTTAACCAAAGTCCAAAGTGATAAATTGGAGGTTTCTTTAATTACGCCTAAAAGCTCGAAAGACGAAGTGGTTTATAATATGCCTAAGATTGTTCCAGGAACGTATGCCAATTATGATTTTGGTCGTTATGTGTCTGATTTTAAGGCATTTGATGCCTCTGGAAAGGCTCTTGCGGTTGATAAATTAGATAAAAATAGCTACAAAATCAAAGGAGCAAAAGGACTCAATAAAATCACGTATTTAGTAGATGATACCTGGGATTCGCCCGAAATTACGGGTGAATATGTCTTTGAACCAGCAGGAACGAACATTGAAGAAAACAAATTATTTGCCATTAACTCACACGGATTCTTTGGCTATTTTACGGATATGAAACGCCAGGCTTATGAAGTTACTTTCACAAAGCCAGCGGGTTTCTACGGAGCAAGTTCTTTGACAACTTCAAAGTCTGATGCTAAAAATGACACCTATGTTGTTCCGAATTATAACGATTTAGTGGATGCCCCCATCATGTATTCA
>JAYUIP010000761.1:0-4588 GCA_043765945.1 Arcicella sp. | reverse complement strand
AAATTATGCGTCTCTTACAGGAGCAACAACTGCTCCATTAACGTTAGCATACCCAAGCACTCGAACGGTTTTAGACGAATCTTTTACCAATGATATTCCGCTTGGTTTTACTTTTCAATACAACGGAATTGATTATACCAAAATCCACCTCAATGCCAATGGTTTTGCCGCTTTGGGCAATCCTTTTCAAGTAAGTTCTTCCCTAAATCCCTCGTATGATGTAAATGAATTACGGTCGGCTACTGGACTAAAAGGGGCAATCAGACCCATTTTAGCCCCCTTTTGGGATAATTTATTGTTCAGTAATGCTAATAATTTAAGCTATAAAACCGAAGGCGTTTCTCCCAACAGAATTTTCACGGCACAATGGCAAAACATGATTTGGCAAAGTGGCACGGCGGCAATTTCGTTTCAAATGAAATTATATGAATCAACGGGCGTAGTCGAATTTTTATACCAACGAGAAACGGGGACGGCAGGGACAGGTGCCACGGCATCCATTGGATTAACTGCTCAAAATGTAACGGTTACGAATGCTGAGGTTGATTTGGGTAATTTTATTTCCCTCACTAATTCAAGTTCAACGCCAAGCATCAGCAAAATAGTTGAGATGGATAATATCTCCACTAAACCCGCCACCAATCAAGGCTACCGATTTACGCCAAGCACCTGTGTATCGCCTAATGGTCTGAAAATCAAGTATTTAACCAATAATGCCGCTTCCATCGAATGGACAGCCTTGAAAAATGCAACTTCTTACGAATATGCTCTTGGGAATTATGAGGTTTTGCCAAGTGTATGGACTGTTATTACTACCAATTCGGTCAGTTTTACTGAATTGAAGCCCAATACTCAATATTTCTTGTATGTCCGTAATCCATGCGGTTCGGATGCACGACTTTTTCGTTTCAAAACGCCTACAACGGCTTTAATGCCCTTTTTGGAAGGTTTTGAAAACAGCATCGACAACCGAATTCCTGCCCAAATGTTGAGCCAGAATTCGAGCAACGATTTTGCGGATATTTTTTGGCAAACTTCACAATACATCACACCCGCAACGGGCGGTACGAAAGCTGCCGTCAATGCTTCTCCCTTTGCCAATGCTCAAACCTGGCTTTACACCCCAGGCTTTGCGTTGGAACAAGGAAAATCTTATAAACTCAGATTTAAGTACGCTACCTCGGGCGGAACGCAGGGTTTGGAAATAAAATACGGTCAGAAAATTGGGCAAGAAACGATGAGTAATCAAGTTTTTAATAACTCAAACATTACCAATACGAGCTATAAAGACACTACGGTTACATTTTCACCACCGCTTACTTCGGTTTATTATATTGGTTTTTTGTATAAATCTTCCGTCAATAATAACCTCTTTTTGTTGGATGATATTTCGATGAATAGTGCCGTTTTCCCTTGCAACGATAACCCCACTTTACCTAATTATACAGTCGGGATGAATACGCACATCAAGGCAACAAACTTCATTACCGCTACCAATTCCATCAATGCAGGTACGGATATTCTTTACCAAGCGGGAAAATATATTGATTTAAAAACCAATTTCGAAGCCAAAACGGGAGCTGTGTTTAAAGCCCAGATTGGCGGTTGTAATTAGTAAAATTCCTAAATTTGAGATACCATGAATCATAAAAATATATTTTCGATAATTGCAATTATTAGCGTTTTCTTTCTTCAAAATTCCCGCTCGTGGGGGCAAGTGGTATCTACCCTTACGCCCGATGTTATTTCCATATCTACTTTAAACACAGAGGCTTACGAAAGTTGGACTCGCCCCGCTACCATCGTAATCAGAAGAAGCGGCGGCGTGAAAGCCGTAACCATTCCAATCGTTTTTTCGGGAACGGCTACCCAAAATACGGACTATTCCACCACGGCGGGTACGAGCGTTACGATGCCGATGGGAGCCAGAGAAATTTTCATCCAAATCACCCCAAAATTGGACGCTTTGGCTGAAAGTACGGAAACAATTCAAGTTCAAGTACAAACCAGTACCGCCTATACCATTTCGGGAGTTAATAATATTTCCGTTAATTTAAGGGATTCCTCCGCACCGCTCAACGATGAAGAAGCCTCTCGATTCTTGATTCAAGCGGGTTTTGGGGCAGACCCCGATGAATTGGCAGAAGTGAAATCTCTGGGTTTTGAGGCTTGGATTGATCAACAATTGACCCGTCCAAGGGGTTATTTGCAACCCGTAATTATTGCTCGTACAGCCGCAGGGAAACATACTTTTCATCCTGCCACAAAAATAGCACTGTGGACGCAATTCATGCGTCGGCGAAATCCGCCAAGCGGTGGCACGGTCGATACCGATATTTTACGCCAACGGGTTGCTTATTCATTGCTGCAAATATTTGTCATTTCACAAAACGTGGATTTGCTTTCAAATAGGTCGGAAGGGGTAACTCATTATTATGACCGTTTGATGGATGGAGCATTAGGAAATTTTAGAGATTTATTACTGAATGTCACGCTACATCCTTGTATGGGCGTGTATCTGAGTCATTTAGGAAACGTCAAACCCGACCCTTTCAATAATATTTTTCCCGATGAAAACTACGCCCGAGAAATCATGCAACTTTTCAGTATTGGACTTTGGGAATTAAATCAAGATGGTACTCGAAAATTGCTTGACGGAAACCCCATTCCTACGTATAACAATGACGACATTACCCAATTTGCACGAGTGTTTACTGGCTTAAATTTTGGAGGTCCCACTAATGCTGATACAACTTCTGATAGTGCTAATGAAGACTTTGTGAGTCTTATGCGAGGCTACAATACTTTTCATGACAAAAATCCAAAAATGTTACTCAATGGCGTAACGCTGGGAGCAAATAGGACTACAATGCAAGACGTTTCATCGGCAATTGATAATCTTTTTAACCATCCCAACACTGGTCCATTTATTGGTAGATTACTTATCCAGAGGCTTGTAACTTCAAACCCTTCACCCGAATATATCGGAAGGGTAGCTGCTAAATTTGCCAATAACGGCAATGGTGTCAGAGGCGATATGGGAGCGGTTGTAAAGGCAATTTTATTAGATAACGAAGCCCGAAGCTACGAAAAAACCCAAGAACCCACCTTCGGAAAAATGCGAGAACCCTACATGACTTTGATGAATATGGCAAAAACCTTCAACGCTCAACCCAGCGGTGGAGATTATGAAATGGCTACCTACTTTTATGACCTCTATTTACAAGAACCTTTTCAATCACCGAGTGTTTTCAACTTTTATTTACCCAATTATAGACCCCCAGGAGAAGCGACAAGTCTGGGAAAATTTGCTCCCGAATTTCAAATATTAACTGCCGTGACTGCCGTTGAAACCCAAAATAATCTTTACCGATCAATTGATTACCAAATTGGTCGTTGGGGCGGAGCCGCCGACCCCACTCAGGCATTGACCTTTAATTTTTCGGAAGAACTACCATTGGCAAATAATCCCGATGCTTTAATTAGACTGCTCTCTCGAAAATTAATTGGAGGAAATCTTCGCCCTCGAAGTTTTCAGAATATTCGAGAAGCCATCTTGAAAATACCAGACACCAATACCAATTGGCAAACTGACCGAGTGAAAATGGCGGCTTATTTGATTGGGGCAAGTTCAGAATTTAACATCCAAAGATAAAAAGATGACTAATAATATATCCAGACGTAATTTTTTAGGGCAAGCAAGTTGTGCGGCTGTCGGAAGTACATCCTTGCTCAGTACGCTTACTAATTTATTAATGACCAGTTCGGCAGTAGCCCAAAATGGACCCACTTTCAACGATTATAAAGCAATGATTTGCCTGTTTTTGCCAGGCGGAAATGATTCGTACAATATGCTCGTGCCGATGGGTTCGGCGTATAGTCAGTACTCAACGGTTCGGCAAGATTTGGCTTTACCTGAAAGTACGCTATTGCCCATTACGCCCCTCAATAATGCGGGCAGACCTTTGGGCTTGCACCCAGGCATGGCGGATATGAAAACGCTATTTGACAATCAGAAGCTATCTTTTATCTCTAATGTTGGCAGTTTGGTTCGCCCCACAACGCTCACAGATTACAACAATAGTGCCTCTTTGCCCTACGGACTTTTTTCTCATTCCGACCAACAGGAACAATGGCAAAGTTCCATTCCAGATGTGCGGAGTGGCATTGGTTGGGCGGGAAAAGTGGCGGATTTGTTATCCAGTGCCAACGAAAATTCGAGTATTTCAATGAATATTTCCATTTCGGGTAATAATCTTTTTCAAGTCGGTAATCAAGTCGTTCCCTACACCGTGAACGCCAACGGAGCCGTTGCCCTGAACGGTTATTTGGGTAATGACGGCTATAATGCCATCCGCCGCTCGGCAATTGATAATCAGTTAGCCCAAGAATACAGTAATGTTTTAGAGAAAACTTACGCCCGCATGAAACGCAATTCGTTGGATGCCTACGAGCAATTTAGTGCGGCTACTTCTATTACGCTTCCCGCTGATAATTTGGGGTCTGCCCAGTTGGGTAATTCTCTCCGTCAAGTTGCCAAAGTGATTGCGGGAAGAAATGTGTTGGGCGTGAAACGACAAATCTTCTA
>JAYUIP010000760.1:0-1534 GCA_043765945.1 Arcicella sp. | reverse complement strand
AACCATGTGGTTTGTTCGTAAATACTTACGGAACGGCTAAGGTTAATATGACCGACGGAGAGATTGCTCGTAAATTAGAAGAAGTATTCGATATGCGTCCATACGCCATCGAACAACGTTTGAAATTACGTAACCCAATCTACTCTGAAACAGCGGCTTATGGACACATGGGACGTAAAAACGAAGTAGTTACCAAAACTTTCAAAGGTCCAGACGGGAAAGTGAAAGAAGTTGAGGTTGAGTTATTTACTTGGGAGAAATTAGATTTTGTGGATGCAGTGAAGACTAAGTTTGGTTTGTAGGAAATAGGTCTTTTAATTTGAAAAAGGTTGTTTCTTGTGAGAAGCAACCTTTTTGGTTTTACTGCTTAATACAATGATTTTATAGTAAATTAGAAATTCAAACGTTTTAAAACCACTATTAATGAGCCATTTAAATAACCCACACGATAAACTTTTCAAGGAGACTTTTTCACGTCTGGAAGTAGCTCAAAGTTTTATTGAAGAAGTCTTCCCGCCTGATTTGCTTGAAAGGCTTAATTTGTCCGCCCTCAAACGGATAAATGACTCTTTCACAGATGCAGAATTAGAAGAATATTTAGCTGACATTGTCTATCAAACTGAATATGCAGGGCAGAAAACGTTAGTGACTCTTTTATTTGAACATAAATCTTACGTTCAAAAATATCCTCATTTACAACTCTTGCAGTACATTCTGAATGTTTGGAAGGAAGAACGCAAACAGAAAAAGAAATTATCGGTCGTTATTCCCATAATTATCCATCACGGAGAAGGAACTTGGAAATATAAATCAATGAAAAACTATTTCAAAGGCTTGCATCCATCGCTCAATAGATTCATCCCAGATTTTGATTATTTACTTTTTACCCTTAATAAAATTGACGATAATCAGATTGCTAACTTTCAGAATTTATTGTTAAGTATGACCACGATGTTATTGAAACACAGTCATGATAAAAGTGATGAATTTATGAAATTATCGTCTTTTTGGGCGGAGAAACTTAATCGTTTGGATGAAGATAAGCAATTAGATTTTATCAGCACCGTTTTTCTTTACATAGAAAATGCTTTAAACTTGACACAAGAAGATTTGACCCCTATATTTACAGAAGTTTCAACCAAAGTAAACGACATTGCCATGACAATTGCAGACCAAATAAGAGAAGAGACAACGTTTAATTATGTGAAGGGATTAGTCCAAAATGGTGCGTCCGTAGAATTTATTTCTAAATCTTTTGGCTTGTCTGTTCAAAAAGTTGAAGAAATAATTCAGAAGATTAAAACTTCATATAATTAGAAATCAAGTGACAATAACAAATAAAAAAGGGTTGCTCTCTTACGAAAGCAACCCTTTTGGGTATGTTAGAGAAAACATCTTCTCCTTAATTAACTCTCCATCGCCATGGTCATTAATGCTTCACGAGTGGGATTGAGTTTTTCTTGAATTTTATCTTTAAATTTTTTAAGTTGAATCTTTAAAGCTTCAATGGCAATATCCATTGCTTCTTCAAATG
>JAYUIP010000759.1:0-1536 GCA_043765945.1 Arcicella sp. | reverse complement strand
AAAGCTCTCGCCCGAAGACACGATTTAATTGTGATTCACCTTTACGACCAACGAGAAACCAATTTACCCCGTTTGGGCATTATTCCTGTATTTGATACGGAAAGTAGGAAAACGATTTGGGTAAATGCGTCTTCCAATTGGTTTAGGAATAGAATGAAGAATTTATTTGAAAAAAATTCGGAACAATTAGACCAAATCTGTAAGCAAAACCGAGCGAATTATTTAGCCATTGATGCCTCGGAAGATTATGTACCTAAGTTGATTAAGTTGTTTCGGGTGAGAAAGTAGGCTGACTTCACACGGATTTAAGGGATTAGACACGGATTTTTAGTTTAGGATTTTTACTATTAACTGTTTAAATATCAATACTTTAAAACCCCAACGGGGTTAAATACGAATAGCCGTAAGTGCAACTTACGGAGAAATACATTTTAAGTTTCAACAATTCAGAAAGAGTTGAATAGACTAATCATATAAACATATTTATTCAACTTCTTCGGAGTTGTTTCGTTCGTTTTTACTTTCCGTATGTTGCACATACGGTTATTCATATTTAAACCCGTTGGGCTATTTTGCACAGAAATTTATATTCAAATATGCTTGAAAATTATCGTTTTATAGACCTTTTTGCAGGTATTGGAGGATTCAGAATTGCTCTTGAAAGTTTTGGTGCAAACTGTGTATTTTCTTCTGAATGGGATAAATACGCTCAAAAGGTTTATGAATCAAATTTTGGCGAATTACCCGCAGGAGATATTACCCAGATTTCCGAAAAAAATATTCCAAATCACGATATTCTTTGTGGGGGTTTTCCGTGTCAGCCTTTTAGTATTTCTGGAAAACAAAAAGGCTTTGAAGATATTCGTGGGACGCTTTTTTTTGATATTGCCCGTATCGTAGAATACCATCAACCCAAAGTTTTATTTTTAGAAAATGTCAGAAATTTTGAAACGCATGATGACGGTAAAACACTCAAAATTGTTAAATCAACTTTAAAAGATTTAGGATACACATTTTTCCATAAAGTGCTAAATGCCAGCCACTTTGGTTTACCTCAGAATCGTGAAAGAGTTTATATGGTGTGTTTTAGAAACGATTTAGGAATAGAAAGATTCAGTTTTCCAAAAGAACAAAACATACCCGTAAAGCTAAAAGACATTCTTCTTTCCGATACAAAAACTGAGAAATATCGAATCGAAAGAAGTGATATTAATTTACGTACAGATGTATTAATTCCTGGGGATATTTTTGGCAATTATCCCCTTGCACCAATCAGAATTGGAGAGATAAATAAGGGTGGTCAAGGTGAAAGAATTTATCACGAATTAGGTCATGCGATTACCTTATCTGCATACGGAGGAGGTATTGGTGCAAAAACAGGTGTGTATTTAATTAATGGAAAAATTAGAAAATTAGCTCCACGTGAATGTGCAAGATTACAAGGTTATCCAGACAGTTTTGTTTTGGATTCGTCTGATAATCAAGCATATAAACAATTCGGAAATAGTGTTCCGATAAATGTATTAAAATCAATTT
>JAYUIP010000758.1:0-1537 GCA_043765945.1 Arcicella sp. | reverse complement strand
TTTTTGCCCGACTTCATAAAGCCCCCAATTTCTTTGGCAAGGAGATTAGATTTGGCGAGTGTTCCGTCCAATTCTACTTGGATTTCACGGCGTTTTTCATCCAATGCCAAGATTTGTTCCACCATCTCTTCGGCATTTTTGAAGTATTTTCTGTTCAAGCCCTCAATGGTTGTGGCTTTATTTTCTTTGATAGTTTGTACTTGTAGCATGGTTATTTAATCGCTATTATTGCCATATATTCATCTAAATCCGCTTTGATTTTATGATATAGGAAACATGATTTGTATTCTGTGTTGAGTATTAAAATAGTTTCAATATCTCTAACACTATTTTGATAATGTTTTAAATCGTTTTGTCTTTGGTCAATATGTAATGCTTTTGACATAATATTACTTTCAATTTCACTTCGTAATACTTTGGATAAAGACTTTAAAAAGGGCATCACAAAACCGTCTTTTAAAGCATGACCTTGAATGAATAGATAAGCGTTATCAGCATTTAATCCTAATAAAACTAAATCAGGTTCTAAGCTGATTATTTCATCAATGTAAGCGGGAAAACTTTCTTGTAACTCAACAATTTTGCTATTCACTCGAATTTCTAACCTTTCTAAATGAGGCTTACCTTGTTGATGAATATTCACATCTCCTTCTAATTTAACCGTATTACAAAATTCTGTCAAATTCATAACGTCAGTATCGTCAATACTCTTCAAATAAACTGACCATAGAAACAAAGGATAAATGATATTGGAGTAAATTTTAAGCAACTCATTAAAATCAATTTTATCATTATTCTGGGTGGTTGCTTGTCTGCAAACTCTGTCCAAACCATCGCTGTAACATATCAGATTTTCAATCGAATAGCTATATGTATGAAAAATATATTTGCTTTGATTTACTAATTGAGATTGAGGGTTTCTATTTTGAAGCAAATAGTCATAATCACTATCAATACAGATGATTAGATATTCTCCTACACCCATAGTCAGCAAGTCATTATGTCTTTCTAAGGCTTTGGATTTCCCTTGTGCAAGACTGTTATACGATGGCAATTGAATATCAAATCTTATTTTTGAGGATTCATATTGACTCAATATTTCAGACCAAAAAATACGGTCTTCGTAACTCTCAACATATACCAATATCGTCTTAGCTACTCCTTTGGGCTTTAAATCTTCAAAAGCATCAATGTAATTAGCGTTTTGATTATCTTTTAAATTAGTGGGCATAGCTATGATTTGGCTTTTCTATCAAGGGTAATTAAATCACTCATTTCAAAAACTTTATCTCTCCAACCTTCCAAAATAATTCCAGGCGAATGAGTAGCCAAAATTATCTGCACATTAGGGTTTAATTCTCTGATGTATTGAATCAACTTTCTTTGCCAATCTAAATGAAGGGAAATTTCGGGTTCATCCATGAACAGGATAGACGGTTTATTGTCTTGGACTAAAACAGTTAATAGGATAACTAAAATTTGTTTTTCACCTGATGAAAGTTGGTAGGGAGTCAAGAATTCAAAACCACTCAGAAAT
>JAYUIP010000757.1:0-4596 GCA_043765945.1 Arcicella sp. | reverse complement strand
TTGGCTTCTTTGGCGTAGTTGTATAAACCCTCGTACACACACCACGACGTTGTGGACAAGAATCTAAGGCTGGAGACTTTGATTTAAAAGTCAATTGCTCTCTGCCGTTTCTTACTAACTGCTGTATAGTTGGCATTTTGTATTGTTTTATTTGAGATACACGTTCCTTTCAATGAGTGAATTCCGAATGTTTTAATGGTAGAATAAAATAAGAAATAGAAAACTACTCGCTCATTTTATCATTCATTCAAAATTGACATAGAAGGGGGGTGCAAAATTACGAGTTTTATCTTGTAATTAAAAAGAATTTGGCTTGTTTTAAAGAGAATTTATAGATTTTTGAACTTTATTGTTGCAACACAACTCAAAAAGACAGTAATTCATGACAAAAATTACTGATTATGCAAGTAGAGTTTCATCGCCTTCTGTAAAACAGAAAACTCAATTTTAACAATCAATAAGCAACGATATGAATCCAGAAGTGAATTGTTTTTTTAATTAAAGATACCAAATGGTAAGAAGAATATGCTGATTTGAGAACGTTTGTGCTTGATTGTGGGCTAACGGAAAAATTGAAATGGGGCTGTCCGTGCTATACATTTCAGGAAAATAATGTCGTTTTAATTCATGGTTTTAAAGATTATTGTGCTTTATTATTCATGCAAGGAGTTTTACTGAAAGATGAGCAAGGCATTCTAATCCAACAAACGGAAAATGTGCAAGCGGCACGACAAATTAGATTCGACAATCTTCAAGGAATATTGAATAAGAAAACAAACATTAAGGCAAACATTAAAGAGGCTATTGAAATAGAAAAATCGGGCTTAAAATTTGAGTTAAAGAAGACATCAGAATTCAAAATGCCAGAGGAATTCAAGCGATTATTAGACGAAATGCCCGACCTTAAAACTGCCTTTGAAATCTTGACTCCTGGAAGAAAACGAGGATATTTGCTCTATTTTCTGCCCCAAAACAAGTCAAAACAAGGGAATCAAGAATTGAAAAATACGTGCCACAAATCCTTGATGGAAAAGGTTTGGAGGATAAATAAAGTGATATTACTATTTTGCATTCTCCGTAAATCGTAAAATATAACCCTCCCCACTTTTCCCTTCCGAAGCAATAAATAATTGTCCATCAGGCGAAAAACAGATGCCTTCGGGTTGTTGAAAAGTGGTTGGATTTAAAGAAACCAAGGCTTCTTTTTGCCCTTTTTCAGATAAAATTAACAATTTTTTTCCACTCGAAGCAATGATAAAAACTTGTCCCGTTTGTGGATGAACGGCTATACCCGAGGGCTTGAAATCCTTTCCATTTGCTTCATCTTTCACTTGTTCTTCTGGAATGGCAATGTGTTTGAAAAGTATCTTTCTGTCGAAATTATACGCATAAATCATCTTCTTATCGTTCACATCTTTCTTGCGTTCCTTTGCCACTAAAAGCAGATATTTTGATTTTGGGTCGTAGCCAAGTCCCTCATATTCAAGTACTTCTGGTTCAGAGCAATCGATTTCACGTTCAAAAGCCTCACCGATTTTAAAGCCTTTCAGTTTACCGTCGCTTTTTAGCACGAATACTTCATCGCCCACCACTTCAACGCCTTCATAATCTCCATCTTTACCAAAAGGAATCTTATCAATGATTTTCTTTTTATTTAGGTCGTAAATAAAAATTTTCCCCTGCTCATCATTCACGCAAACCAATTGATTTTTCTTATAGTAAGAAAGTCCCGAAATCTCTTTCAGTTTGTCAGGAAGGTCATATTTTTCACTTGGATTCTCGAAATCGTAAGGCAGATTTATGCTTTGAATTGTGGCAGTTTCACTCTCAGATTGAACCTTCTTTTTAGGTTCACAGGCGTAGAAAAGCGTTACGCACAAGATTAAGATTTTGAAATGTTTCATAATGACCGATTTTGGATGAATTTGATTTGCAAGTTATGAACTTTTAGCTTTAAAACTTGTTGCAAAATTATGAACAAAAAAATAGCACTCATCACAGGAGCAAACTCGGGTGTGGGTTTGGCAACCGCTAAGGGGTTGGCGGCGGCAGGTTTCGACTTAATCCTTTTGGTAAGAAGCGAAGCCAAAGCCAAAGCCACGCAAGAAACCATTTTATCACGTTTTCCCAACACAAAAATTGACTACGAAATCGTTGATTTAGAAGATATTGATTCGGTGAAATTGGCGGTTCAACACATCAGAAAACGATACGTAAAAATTGATAGAATTATCAACAATGCGGGTTATTCTGCCGATGAAATTGCTTTTACAAAAGACGGTTATGAAAAATCATTTGTGGCGAATCATATAGGGCATTTTGCCTTGACAATCAACCTGTTAGACTTATTGGAAGTATCTGGCGAAGGACGAATTATCAACGTTTCATCAGCCGCTCATGGGCTTGGAAAAGTGAGTAGATTTTTAATCAAAAATGATAAAAATTTAACCGCTTTTAAGGCGTACGGAGACGGTAAATTAGCCAATATTCTCTTCACAAAAGGTTTGGCAAAACGTTTAGTTGGAAAGCCAGTCTTATCGTTTAGTTTGCACCCAGGCGTGGTTGGAACAAACTTTGGCGGTAATTTCACGGGTTTTAGTAGTTTTTTGGTGAAACTTGCCAAACCGTTCATGATTTCTTCGGAAGAAGGAGCCGAGACTTCGATATTTTTAGCCACAACGCCGTTTGAAAATATCAAGCGAGACAATGGGAAATATTTTGCCAAATGTAAAGTTAAATCTACCAGTAATAACGACATTACCAATGACAATGCTAATTGGCTTTGGGAGAGGAGTTTGGAGATTGTTGGGTAAGCGAAACTACAATTTTTAAATGCAGAAATAACAGACAATCGTTGTGTGTCATTGCGAGTTTAATAAAGCAATCTTTTAAATTTTTGCTAAGTATTGAAAGCCTTAGCATCAGTCATGAAGGTTGCTTCACCACCTTCGCAATGACAGCCTTCAGCAATTAAATATACTGATTAATAATATTCTCAAACATCTCCTGTTTTCCACTGGTTTGTGCAGGTTCGCCAGTGGCAAAAGCGTATTCTCTCAAATCTTCCAATGTAATCGTACCAGCCTCATAATCAGCACCTTTACCCGAATCAAAAGATGAATAACGATTGGTACGAAGTTTCTTGTAAGGTGACTTTTTGAGAATGTCGTCCGCAATCACTAAGGCTCTGGCAAAAGCATCCATACCCCCAATATGAGCCAAGAAAATATCATCTAAATCAGTTGAATTTCTGCGAGTTTTTGCGTCAAAATTAATCCCTCCTTGCGTGATTCCACCCGCTTCTAAAATTATCAACATTGATTCCGCCAACTCATTCAAATTGGTTGGAAATTGGTCGGTATCCCAGCCGTTTTGATAGTCGCCACGGTTGGCATCCATGCTTCCCAACATTCCTGTATCCGCCGCAATTTGTAGTTCATGTTGGAAAGTATGCCCCGCCAAGGTTGCGTGGTTTACCTCCAAATTCAACATAAAATCGTTTTGTAAATCATATTCTTTCAAGAAACCAATCACCGTTTCTGCATCATAATCGTATTGGTGTTTTGTGGGTTCACAAGGCTTTGGTTCGATGAAAAATTTACCCGTAAAACCGTTCTTACGAGCATAATCACGAGCAATCGTCAGGAAGCGACCTAAGTGATTTTTCTCCCGTTTCATATCGGTATTCAACAACGACATATATCCCTCACGACCACCCCAGAACACATAATTCTCGCCTCCCAACGCAATGGTGGCATCAATGGCATTCTTTACTTGCGTACCTGCATGAGCCAAAACGTTGAAATCTGGATTGGTTGAAGCACCATTCATGTATCTCGGATTTGAGAAAACATTGGCAGTTCCCCACAACAATTTCATGCCACTAACTTCTTGTTTTTGCTTAGCATAATCAACAATGGCGGATAAATTACTTTCATATTCCGAAAGTGAATTGCCTTCATCCACTAAATCAATATCGTGAAAACAGTAATAAGGCGTACCGATTTTTGTCATAAATTCAAAAGCGGCATCCATCTTATCCTTCGCACGACCCACGATTTCATTTTTGGCATTCCACGGAAATACTTTTGTGCCAGGTCCAAATGGGTCAGCACCCGTTCCGCAGAAAGTATGCCAATAAGCCGTGGCAAAACGCAATTGGTCTTTCAAGGTTTTGCCGTTGACGACACGATTTTCATCATACCATTTAAATGCCATCGGGTTGCCTGATTCTCTCCCCTCAAATTGAATTTTTCCGATGCCTGGAAAATATTCTTTGTCTCCTAATGTTAAATTTGCCATGATTTTTAAAATATTGAATGTTTATTTTTTAATTCTTAATTTCTGAGTAATTTTGCCTGAGTGTTCTATACTGTTCTATAAAATTAATACAAAAGTATTATTCGTTCTAAGAAAAATAAAACTATTTATACAAAATTCAAATTTTATGTACTTCAAGAAATTAAATATAGCTTTCATTTTAACGTTAATCGTTGGGTTTTCAAGTAGTTATAAGGTTGATATACCTTATAAAAATTCCAAATTACCGATTGCCATTCGGGTAAAAGATTTGTTGGGGCGAATGACTTTGGAAGA
>JAYUIP010000756.1:0-1538 GCA_043765945.1 Arcicella sp. | reverse complement strand
TCTTCAAATTTCAAGACGATTTAATAACGGTTTACAGATTTATGCAGGATTGAAAAATATGTTTAATTTCTTCCCAGAACAAAAGATTATTTATCAAGCAAAAGAGCTTAATTCAGAGCAAGTAAAAACGTCCGCTTTGAGTACTTTGCCGCAGGGATATTACTTTAACACCGATGCCAGTTTTGCACCTATTCAGGGAATTAGAGGGTTTTTAGGCGTTCGTTGGAATTTGTTTTGAAGTTTGTTTTGATATATTTTCGAGAGTATGAGGTTACACAGAGGACCACAGAAAAAAATAGAGAGCCACAGAGAGAACTCATTTTATTACTCTGTGGTTCTCTTTTTACTTCTCTGTGGCTCTATGTGTAACCCTCATATTCTCATAAAATATTAACGGTGAAACAGTTTCTAAGACAGGTAAAGACATTAAAACCTAATAAAATTATTCAAATGTACAAAAGTATCACTTTCTATATTCTTCTAATAATATCTTCATTACCAAATACTTATGCACAAAACAATGTCACAATTTCAGGAATTGTGAAAGATAAAGTAGTAAAAACCACTTTGCCATTTGTGAACATTGTCCTCAAAACTGAAAAAGATAGTGTTTTTGTAAATGGAACGGTAAGCAATGAAGAAGGGCGTTTTTCTATGCCCAATATCAAATCTGGAAACTATATTTTAGAAGCCTCTTTTGTGGGATATTCTACCAAAAAACAAGCTCTTTTTGTCGGAAATCTTACGCAGTTTTTGGACATTAATACCATCGAATTAGAGGAAAATTCCACCACTTTAAATGAAGTTGTGGTTACGGGAAAACAGGAAGAAATCAGCGAGAAAATGGATAAAAAAACGTTTTCTCTCAAAGATAACATCAGTCAAAGTGGTGGTTCTGTTTTACAAGCGATGCAAAATCTGCCAAGTGTTACAGTGCAAGATGGGAAAGTGCAACTACGTGGTAATGAAAAGGTTACGGTGTTAATTGATGGAAAACAAACGGCTCTTACGGGCTTTGGCAATCAGTCAGGATTGGATAATATTCCTTCCTCGGCAATTGATAAAATTGAAATAATTAATAATCCTTCGGCTAAATATGATGCCAACGGAAACGCTGGAATTATCAATATTATTTACAAAAAAAACAAAAAAGAAGGCTTTAACGGAAAGGCTGGTTTCACAACTGGTTTTGGCTCGCTTTGGGAACGAAAAAGTAATCTACCTAACATTAGACCGCAATATACTTTTACGCCCAAAATCAACCCCAGTTTATCGCTCAATTACCGTAAAAATAAGATAAATGCCTTTTTTCAGGGTGATTATTTATATACCGAAACCCTCAATAAAAACGAATTTGTAACCAGAATTTATGATGATGGCGATGTAATAAATTCACAATTGAAACGCAATCGAGATACCCATTTTACGACTTTCAAATCGGGCATTGATTGGAATATTGACGAACAAAATACGCTAACCATTTCAGGATTATTCGGTAGTGAAAAAATTATAGACAATGGCGACCAACCATTTTTCAA
>JAYUIP010000755.1:0-1539 GCA_043765945.1 Arcicella sp. | reverse complement strand
AACTTATCTGCATAAAATCGAGTATAGGAACCATCAATTATCAAATTCTTAAATTGTACTTTTCCAATAATTTGATTTAAGTCTTTTACTGATTTATTGGCTAAAATTAAATAATCAAATGATGCGTTTTTTACCTGTAAATCATTGTGCTTCATATTCTTGCCAATCCAAAGAAACGTCTTCTCCTTCCAAGTAATTACAGCAATAGAATCCTTACTTTGAACCTTGACCATATTATTTAACGAATTATACTTTTCTAATAAATTAACCTTTAATGTATCCCGAACGCCACGACTTGACCAGTAATTATTTACACGAAAACCAACATCTTTCCTACTGTTTAAAAATGCTTCATTACTTATCAATAAGGCATTTTTCCCTTCAACAAGTGTTATTGCCGTATGCTTGGGTGTGGATAAAATTGTGAATAACTCTTGATTTTTCCGTTGCATATTTCCAAGAATATTCAAAATAATTAAGTTACTAACAATTCCACAATTTATCCACACCCACAAAAATTTACGGGTTTTCCACAGGGCAATAAATCCAAATATTAAGCCATACATTAACCACATTTCGTAGATAGAAATCCATAAGAATTTAGTAATTGAGTAAGGTAATCTTTCAAAGAAAAGTACAGTTTCATTCAACCATAAAATTGTATATTTCAAAGATTGACCTAACCAATGAGTTATTGTTATAAAATCAAAATACAGAAATATTGATGCTAAAATTACATAACCTAAGCCACAAATTAATACAATTGAGGACAATAGAATTACTAAGGAATTAGCTAAAATAAAGAAATTCGGAAATTGATGGAAGTAATAAATCGTAATTGGGAAAGTTGCAATTTGTGCAGCAACTGCAACGGTGGTAACTTTCCAAGTTCTATCAGCCAACCAATGAAACCAACTTTTCTTTTTATCAATTACAAATATTGGATTTAGTTTTGGTTGAAAATGAATCATGCCAAAAACTGCCAGATATGATAATTGAAAACCTACATTAAACAGAAAATTGGGATTATAAAGCAAAAGCACAAAAGCTGAAAACGATGTGGTATTATATCCATTTTTATATTTCTGAAAAATATCAGCAATCGTAAAGATTGAAAACATAACCGTTGATCGCAAAACGGGCGAAGACAATCCCGTTACGAAAGCATAAAACCACAGAATTCCTAAAATCAAAAACATTAACCCATATCTTCCGATTTTTCCCTTTCTCCTCAAAAATCCAAACATTAAAAGTAAAACGGCATAAATTACACCAACGTGCAAACCCGAAACTGAAAGAACATGAACTGCCCCAGCGGCAGAATAGGCTTGCATTAAATCATTCGATAAATCATCTCGCTGTCCGAGTATCATCGCATTGGCAACTCCATACTGATTTTTGCCTTCAACGAAGGTCGTGAGAATTGAATCTGCGTGAGCGTTTGTTTGTAAAGCAAAATTTATCAAAATGTCAGGCGGTTCATTTCCTACTTTTTCAAGGTTTTCTACTCGCAAATATTGTTGATAACCAATATTTTGT
>JAYUIP010000754.1:0-1540 GCA_043765945.1 Arcicella sp. | reverse complement strand
TAATCTGATTCAAATATTCGGTAATTTGCTTACGTCCACCCGCTGGATTGGTAGCGTAATTATCCATAACAACACGATGGTAATTATAAAAACCTTCTCTCAATGGCTGTAACTGCTGATTTAATAGATTCTCAGAAACCCAATAACGATTACGAATGTCAGTGGAAGCTGTCCAAGCACCACCTGCCGATTGGGCTAAATTAACTACGTTCAAGGCTTTTTGGGCGTAATTAGTACCGCCCATTTTACCAAAAGAATCATAGTCAAACGTCAAGGCAACGTAGGCGTAAAAAGCTAATATTTGCGTAAGATTATCGTTAAAATTATTGTCATTGTAAGTGAGAGGAGTACCTGCAACGTACTTGAAATTGAAACTTTTATCAATGTAATTCAATAAAACCGTTTCATAATTTGTCCCATAAACTGGTCGTCTGACTTGGAAATTGGCGTTGGCTTCATAATCTCCACCAGCAGTTGCTTTTGTCATAATAATTGATAACGAACAATTAATCTTTTCCTCAGTAGAAAAATTATCATTCGTCCAACGACGATTATTCAAAAATTCTTGAATAACATTTTGAATTTCCGCATAAATGGTCGTTGCACCTCTTTGCTCATTGACCTGCAATTGATCAGTAGAAACGGTCACTTTGCAGTTTAACTCCTGAGCCATTGTACAGTTACCAGTTATCAGTAAACAGGTAACAGTAAATAGGATAAGTATTTTATGTTTTAGAAATTGATATTTTTTCATAAATAAACGAATGTTCTGTAATTTTTTTCTACGGAAAACTATGTTCCAAAATAAATCTGAATGGTTATTTGCCGATAACCGTTTACTGACGACTTTTCACTAATAACTGTTCACTGATAACTAATATAATATCCATCGCCACATCTTGCTTAGATTTAAGTTCAAAATCAATGATTGTGCCATCTCTTTTGATGATGCTAATTTTGTTGGTATCATGCCCAAAACCTGCCCCTAAATTTTGCAAAGAATTCAAGATAATCATATCCAAATTCTTTGATTTTATCTTGCCAATAGCATTCTCTACTTCATTATCGGTCTCCAATGCGAATCCAACCATCAACTGTTCTGGGCGTTTGGTTGCCCCCAAAGTTTTGGCAATATCAATGGTTTTGGTCAGTTCAATATTAAACGTATCTTCTTTCTTCTTTATTTTCTTTTCAGCAACCACAGCGGGCGTATAATCCGCTACGGCAGCCGATAAAATAATAATATCAGCTTCTTCAAAGTATAATTCAGTTGCTTCAAACATCTCTTTTGCTGAGCGAACTTTCACTAAATTAATGCTTGCATCGGGTGATTTTAAGGCAACTTGTCCACTCACAAGCGTAACCTCTGCACCCGCTTTGGCTAATTTATCGGCAATGGCATAACCCATTTTACCCGTAGAATGATTACTGATAAAACGCACGGGGTCAATAGCTTCTTGAGTTGGTCCAGCCGTAATTAAAACCTTTTTGCCTTTCAGAATTGTATTTTCTGAGAAATGTTTTTTCAATATTTCTACCA
>JAYUIP010000753.1:0-4614 GCA_043765945.1 Arcicella sp. | reverse complement strand
CTGAATGAATGGCTCCTAATCTGGCACAAGCCAACATTGCCATTGCCACTTCTGGAACCATGGGCATATAAATCACAACGGTGTCGCCTTTTTCAACGCCCAAAATTTTCAGTCCGCCTGCTAATTTTGCTACTTCATCACGGAGTTCTCTAAACGTATATTTTTTAACAGAATTCGTGGCGGGTGAATCGTAAATCAACGCATTTTGTTCGCCACGCCCATTTTCAACATGATAGTCGAGGGCTAAATAAGCGGTGTTGAGTTTGCCGCCTTCAAACCAACGATGAAAGCCGTTTTCATCCTGTGATAAAATAGTTTCTGGCTTTTTGAACCAAGCAATTTTATCGGCTTGTTCCGCCCAAAATTGTTCTTTGTTGGTGATGCTGTGGTTATATTTTTCTTGATATTTCATTTGTTTTGTTATCTAATATTTTCGGGTATAAGGAGGGGAGGTTACACAGAGAGCCACAGAGTTAAAAAGAGAGAACCACAGAGATTTGAAGAGAGATATTTCTCCGTGACTCTCATTTTTTTCTCTGTAGCTCTCTGTGTAACCTCATTTCCTCAAAACCAAATTAGTCCATTTTGGTACTTCCCGACACCACATTAATCGCCAACGCATTTACTTTTGCCACCAAAGCTCTGGTTGAAAATGGCTTTGTGACATACAAATCTGCTCCAACGGCATAGCCTCTTTCCATGTCTAATTCCTTGTTCTTGGCACTCAAAAATATTACTTTAATATGCTCAAAACGGAGACTATTTTTTACGGAATAACATACTTCATAACCATCCACATTGGGCATCATGATGTCCAATAGAATGATGGATGGTACTTCCTTTTCTATAATATCCATTGCCTCAGAGCCATCACGGGCAATGAATACTTGATAGCCTTCTTTTTTCATCAAAAATTCTAAGGACATCAAAATACTCGGCTCGTCATCCACGATTAATACTTTTAATAATTCTTTCATATTATTCCGAGTGGACGTATGCGATACGTCCCTACTTTTAATTTATCACCATTCATTAAATTACCATAAGTGTTCGTTGAGAAATAATATATGGTACTTAAAAAAATAAATTTTCTCATACCTATTTGTTAATCAATAACTTATATAGTTTTCCACTTAACAACTTATAAAGTTAAAACTTAACGACTACCTACACCACCGAAATCATAAATGTAAATTTTGAACCTCTTCCCACTTGACTTTCCAACCAAATTTGTCCGTTGTGGAGTTCGATTATTTTTTTTGATATTGCCAATCCTAAGCCACTTCCTCTTGGTTTTTTGACGGTTTGATCTTCGGCTTGGAAAAATTTATCAAAAATTAACCGTTGAAATTTCTTATCAATTCCTACCCCATTATCTTGTATGCTGGTATAAATACAGCCTTCCACATAATGTGTAGCGATGGTTATTTCTCCTTTTTCGGGTTCGCAAAATTTGATGGCATTAGATAAAAGATTTACCACAACTTGGATTAATTTATCTTTATCAGCCTCAAATCTTGGAGCAAATCGATCAGGCATAGATATAATTTTAACACCTTTTTCTTTTGCCTGTTGATATAAAGCATCCACCGAATCTTTTATAATATCCTGAATATCAACCTCTTCTTTATTTAATGTTTGTTTCCCCGATTCATATTTCTCCAAATCTAACACCTGATTAATAAGTCGACTTAAACGGTCAGATTCTTTAACGACTGTTCCTAAAAAATGTTCACGTTCTTCAATTTTCATGTCTGGATTGTCAAAAACAATTTCTGATAACGCCCTGATTGAAGTCAATGGCGTACGAATTTCATGGGCTACGGTCATAAGAAAATCGTCTTTCAATTTATCCGTTCGTTGCAAAATTTCGTTGGCATCTTTCAGTTCAGAAGTAGCTTTTTCTAATTCAACCGACTTTTTCCGTAAACTCTTGTTTGCCGATAATAATTCTTGCGAAGATTTCAAAATACTGATTACTTCTTCGGTAGAAATTTTCTCTTCTTTTGAGATAGAAGAAATCATAATTCGAGCGGATGCCGTGCCTACAACTCCCGCCAAAAGTTTCTCAGTGTAAGTTACTAATCGAGGGTCGGCTTTGTCACTATTTAAGTTAATTTTATTCTTTTGAGCAAATAATTTCAGCACTTTTTCCGAGCGTTTTTCTCCAAAAAAATTACTCAAAAGCAACTGAATATCAGGCACATACGCTGTTCCACGCCAGATTGAAGAATTTTCAATTTGCCCAGAATATTCAAAAATATCAACAAAAATAACGGCTTGATTATGTTCGATTGATGATGCTTTTGAACTTATCGAGAAGTATAAATAACACCCTAAATTAAACAACAAACTCCAAAATAATCCGTGAGAAATATTATCCATTCCTTTCAATCCAAAGAGTGAAAAAGGTTTCAAAATTTCAAATCCAAACAAACCATTATCCATGATTGATTGTGGAAAATATCCTGACCCAACCCATGAAGGCAAAACGAGCGTATAGAACCAAATAAAAGCACCCACAATCAAACCAATTAATGCTCCTTTTTTATTACCAGTTTTCCAAAAAAGTCCACCAATTATTGCGGGTGTAAATTGAGCTACGGCTGTGAATGAAACCATTCCAATAGAAACTAAAGAATAATGTTCGGCAATTGTTTTGTAGTATAAATAAGCCAAAAGGATAATCATCACGATGGAAGTTCGTCGAATATTATTCACCAAATTGCTTAAATTGCCTTTGAAACGCTCCTGCAATTTTTTACTTTTCAGCACCATCGGCATCACTAAGTTGTTGGAAATCATTACACTAAGAGCAATTGTTTCAACAATAATCATACTGGTAGCGGCTGAAAATCCACCAATATAAGTTAATAATGTCAAGAGTTTCTGATTAAATTTTAATGGAATTGCCAATACGTAACTGTCGGGATTTACGCCTTGATTAGCGAATAAAATTTCACCCCCCAATGCTGTTGGAATGACGAAAATATTTATCAATAACATATATAAAGGAAACAACCACATCGCTTTGTTGAGGTGTTTTTCATTCACGTTTTCAACCACTGCTACTTGAAATTGACGGGGTAAAAACATAATTGCCGCCATCGAAAGAAAAATATGCCAAAACCAAGTTGAAAAATCTCCATCATTATTAAAAACAAAGGCTTTTTGAAGGTCTGGGATTAAAGATGCTTTTTGAAAAATATCCCCAAATCCATCAAAAACAAGGTAGGTTACAAAGATTCCAGTCGTTAAAAAAGCCACCAATTTAATAATTGATTCTGCCGCAATTGCCGTCACCATTCCTTCGTGGCGTTCGGTGGAATCAATTTTGCGAGTTCCAAAAATAATGGTAAAAACCGATAAGGCGACAGCAATATAAAAAGGCAAATCTCCCCAGAATAAATGGTCGGGAATTTCGTCACCTGATGAACGTGAAACTATCAAAAAACTGCTGGAAATCGCCTTTAATTGAATGGCAATATACGGTAAGATTCCTCCAATACACACCAACGTAACCAACACACCAAGGGTCGCACTTTTGCCGTAACGAGAAGAAATAAAATCAGCTATTGATGTGATTCTCTGGACTTTACAGATTCTAATGATCTTCCTAAGCACGATCCACCATAGCGGCATCATAATGGTTGGACCAATGAAAACTGCTAAAAATTCAATGCCGTTTGTAACCGCCCGTCCAACAGACCCATAGAACGTCCAAGCGGTGCAGTAAACCGCCAACGAAAGGGAATAAATGTATGGATTTGTTACTAAACTTTTCCCTTTTTCTGATTGCTTTTCTGCCCAATATGCCACCCCAAAAAGGAAGGCTAAATACAGCACAGACGCAACTATCAACACGACACTATTCATCTTTTTTGCTTTCTTTACCCTCTTTTCGCAACACACTAAAAATGACTAAAATAAATAAAATCCAAACCAAAAACACATACATATAAAGCATTGGAATTCCATTAATACTCCCTCCGACATTGAAAATTGACAACATCGGAAAGTTGAAAAGTATCAGGAATAATATGCTTATAAATATGAGTTTTTGTTCTTTCATTGGATTTAGCTTTAAGCTTTGGAATTAATGAATCGTATTATTCATCCCACCCAACCTTTCCCTTGAAGGGAGGGTCTTTGAAGTGTTAAAAGCCCTCCCTTCAAGGGAAAGGTTGGGTGGGGTGAATAAACATAACTTAACTTACCAATTAAATTACAATTCAGAGCAACTCAAAATTTCTTATTTATTAGCACAATTTAACCAATAAATAATACTATCCACATATTCTCTCAACTATACTTGCTAAGCATATATAGCCGTAAAAAGAAAATATGCCAAGAATCCCGATTACTCAAAGATTTCGTGGCATATTTTAACCAAACAACTATCCCTAAAACCACATTTTAGTGTTTTTATGATAGAAATTAATTCTCAGTATCGTACTCCCCTGAAAGAGCATATTTACCAAAAATTAACAATCCACCTGTAATGATGGGTGTAAGGACAATCATAATAATTATTCCAAACACTAAATCTTCTTGCTTGCCTGTGGCAAATTTTGGAAGTCCTAATACTGCAATGCCAAAGTATGCGGATGCTAA
>JAYUIP010000752.1:0-1547 GCA_043765945.1 Arcicella sp. | reverse complement strand
ATAACAGTACGCCAAACGTTGGAGATAATATTATTTACACCATAAATGTAACGAATGCAGGACCTTCAACGGCTACGAATATCGAAGTAAAAGACGTTCTGCCAGCGGGATTACAATTCGTAAGTAGTAGTGATTTTCAATTATCGGGCAGCACTTTAACGAGTCAAATTGCGAGTTTGCCAATTGGTCCAAAAGCCTTGACATTTACGGCAAAAATAATTGGTAGCCAGTCAATTATAAATAAGGCAGAAATCTCAAAATCCGACCAATTTGATCCAAATTCACAACCCAATACAGGGACGGGAGACGGTCAGGATGATACCGATTCAGTGCGAGTTGTGCCAAGAATTGCGGATTTGAGTTTAGAGAAATTGGTAAGTAAAACCAATCCAAACGTTGGGGAGACGATTATTTATACCATCAAGGTAAAAAATGCAGGATCTGATAATGCAACCAATGTGCAGGTGAAGGACTTGTTGCCAACGGGTTTACAATTCATTTCAAGTACAGATTTTACTTTAACAGGAACAAATTTATTACTCTCAAATAATATTATTAGTGTAACGGCAGGAGGCGAAGTTAACTTAACCTTCCAAGCCAGAGTAACCCAAAGTGGAGCAATTTTAAACAAGGCAGAAATTAGTAAATCAGACCAATTTGACCTTGATTCACAGCCAAACACAGGTACCGAAGATGGTCAGGATGATACGGGCGGGGTTTTGATTGGTGGACAGCAAGCGGATTTGAGTTTAACTAAAGCCGTTTCAAATTCAACGCCGAACGTTGGTGATAATGTAACTTATACAATAGTCGTAACGAACGCAGGACCAAGTACGGCTACGAATGTTGAAGTATTAGATATCTTGCCAGTGGGTTTGCAATTTGTTTCAAGTTCAGACTTCATAAACACTTCTGGAACTTTAATGGGACAATTTTTAAGTCTTCCAGTGGGCAGTCCAAAAACCTTGACATTCATTGCGAAAGTGATTGGTAATCAGTCTATTACCAATAGAGCAGAGATTTCAAAATCCGACCAGTTCGATCCAGACTCACAGGTGGGTACGGGAACGCAAGACGGTCAGGATGATACCGATGATGCGGTATTAATCCCTCAAATTGCGGATTTAAGTTTAGTGAAAACGGTGAGCAAAACCAATCCAACGGTTGGGGAAACGATAACTTACACGATTTCAGTAACCAATGAAGGACCAAATATAGCGACCAATGTTGAAGTAAAAGACGTACTTCCAACGGGTTTATCATTCGTAAGTTCGGGAACGCCCGCCGCAACAATTTTAACGAATACTTCTGGAACATTAACGGGTACAATTGCCAACATTCCACTCGGTGCAACGAGAAGCGTAACATTTCAAGCCAGAGTTACCCAACCAGGAGCCATCTTGAATAAAGCAGAAGTAAGTAAAAGCGACCAGTTCGATATTGATTCACAGCCAAATACAGGCACAAATGACGGTCAGGATGATACGGGTGGCGTTTTAATCGGTGGACAGCAAGCGGATTTGAGTTTGACAAAAACGGTAAATAAC
>JAYUIP010000751.1:0-1547 GCA_043765945.1 Arcicella sp. | reverse complement strand
CTACTGCGTGGGCAGTCATCACCGCAACCGCTTGACCAGTTCTGACTAAATCGAACCAACGATGATTCTCAAAAGCTAATTCGACTCTACGTTCTTGGGCAATTGTTGTTCTAAATTCCGCTTGTGAAGCCACTCTCAATTTAGCATCTGTATTATTGGCAGTTTTTGAAGGAAGCCCCGCTCGTATCCGCACCCGATTGAGCAACGCAAACGCATCCGCATTCGGGAAACTTGCTTCGTTCAAGGCTTCGGCTTGCATCAACAAAACATCCGCCAATCGAGAAACAATAAAGTTATCCCCAGTATTAAAACGTTCTAAATAGGGCTGATTTGAATATTTCTGAATAAAGGGAATAACTTTTTTGGAAGTGGGGTCGGTAAAATTTTGATTGATTGATGCCGTAAAACGCTTGTCCGTTGGCTCATAAGCATTGATTAAATCCTGCGTTGGAATGTTCCAACCCGCCGCAGAACCCGCTCCGAGGGCATAACCCGTTGCCAAAGTTCCAGAATTAAAAGGGGCAAAAGAGTAGATAAATGTACTCCATTTATTGCCCACACCTTCGGTATATTGCACTTCAAAAATTGATTCCGAAGTATTCTTCTTTTTGAAATTATCAGCATAATTAGCGTTCAAAGTATATCCACCATCAGCTTCAATTCCTTTCAAAATATCGGCAGCGGCGGTATAATTTTTCTGTGACATATACACTTCTCCCAAAATGGCTTTGGCTGCACCTAATGAGGCTCTTCCAAGGTCTGCGGCAGTATATTTTGCGGGTAATTTTGCGATGGAACTCTTCAAATCATCAATCACAGCCGCTAAAACTTGGGCTTCTGAAACCCGAGTAGCGGTGGTGAAGGCTTCTTCGGGTGAGGCTACTTCCTTCAAAATCAAAGGCACGTCACCAAAAATACGGGTTAAATTGAAGTAATAAAAAGCCCTCAAAAAACGAGCCTCTCCTTCAATTTGATTGCGAGATGTTTGATCAAAAGTTGCGGTTTGAATTTTAGTTAACAACAAATTACAACGACCAATTCCTTGATAACTACTATTGAAAAATGTTTGAAAATTGGCATTTTGGTCATTATCACGGAATTCGTCAATTTCTTCCCGTATTGTTCCAGAACGGTCGCCCGTGTTTAACTGATAAGAGGTATTATCCGAACGAACTTCCGCAAAAAGCCACATATTATTGTTGTGAATGGCTTGCAGAGGCGAATATGCCGCATTAACGGCTTGGATAAATTGGTCTTTGGTTTGGTAAAAATTGATTGCCGAACCGTTTGTATCGGGCGTTAATTCGAGGAAATTATCCTTGCAAGAAACCAACGCAAAAGTGAGTAAAAGTATCGTTATTTTTTTCATGTTGTTTCTTGATTAAAATTTACAATTAAATCCGAGTGTATAAGTACCAGCAATTGGATAACTACCAAAATTTACGCCTGGGGCTAATGAATTTGAGCCGTTAAATCCAACTTCTGGGAAGCCACCTTTGTAACCACTAACGGTTAATAAATTTTGTCCAGAGAAATACAAACGGAAT
>JAYUIP010000750.1:0-1549 GCA_043765945.1 Arcicella sp. | reverse complement strand
AATTATCTGATTTTTTCTCAAATATACTAAAATATCAAAGCCATGATACAGAATTATCTAAAAATTGCCCTCCGAAATCTTACTCGTAATAAGATGTTTAGCTTTCTCAATATCTTGGGATTAACGGTTGGAACTGCCTGTTGTTTGTATATTTTGATGTACGTAAAAGACCAATTTGGTTTTGATAAACACCATCAAAATGCCGACAATATTTATCGTGTCAATACCAAAATTGAACGCAAAAACGAATTGACTTTTAACGGTTGTACGGTTTCACCACCGATTGTTCCCACCATGCAAAAAGATTTTCCAGAGGTGGAAGCCTATACGAGAGTCATTGCATTTTTCAATGTAAAAAATAACATTGTGGGCGTAGAAGGCAATACATCGACTTTTAGCGAAAGTAAAGGCTATTTGGTGGACTCCACTTTCTTCAAAATTTTCAACTATCGTTTCATTGAAGGCTCACCAGAACATTCTTTGGATGCTCCTTACACGGTTGTACTTTCGAGCATAATGGCTAAAAAACTCTTTGGCAATCAGAAGGCAATTAACAAAAGAATTCAATTAAGAAATACTACCACACCAACCACTTTGACAGTTACGGGCGTTTATGATGAAACCTTTGGAAAATCTCATTTTCGCCCCACTTTTTTGGTAAGTTTGAACAGCGGAGGATTGGGTGAGTTTGCCAGAAGTAGTACGGAATGGGCAGGGAGTAATTTTGCTTGTGGTTACATAAAATTAAAACCAAACACAAATCCTGACAAACTTGAAGCAAAATTCCCTGCCCTTTTGAAACAATACGGAGCAAAAAGATTGGCTGAATTGGGGATGAAGAAACAACTCTTTCTGCAACCCATCACCGACATTAATTTATATTCAAAAGGCATTATTGACGGGCAGTTAGATACGGTTTCGGATATATCATTTTTGAATATGTTGTTAATCATTGCCGCATTCATTCAATTAATCGCTTGTATTAATTTTGTAAATCTCACCACGGCTCGCTCGGTGCGTAGGGCAAAAGAGGTCGGCGTTCGCAAAGTGGTGGGTGCTGTTCGCTCCGCTTTAATTGGGCAATTTTTGGGAGAATCTATGCTCATTGCTCTAATTGCCATCTTTTTGGCTTTACCCATCGTGCAACTTTTACTCCCTTTCCTCAATTCAATTACGGACGGTAATGTAAGTATTGACATCACTAAAAATTTAGACATTATTCTTTTAACGGTTGCAATTGCCTTAATTACAGGATTTTTAGCGGGGATTTATCCAGCACTTTACCTCTCAAATTTCAAACCTGTGAGTGTGTTGAAAGGAGTTTTTAAGTTGAATCCCACTTCCATTCTCCTACGAAAAGGATTGGTGATTTTTCAGTTTTCCATTGCTATTATTTTGATTATTAGTGTGCTGGTTATTTCTGAACAAATGTCTTTTTTGCAGACAAAAAACTTAGGATTTAATCAAAGTCAGAAAATCGTGCTTTCTCTTCCCAATGAGCAAGCACAGGCTCAATTTTATGCACTAAAAAATGAACTTTCAAAGCAAA
>JAYUIP010000749.1:0-4620 GCA_043765945.1 Arcicella sp. | reverse complement strand
ACCTGTTCCTGAGAACAACGAACAGGTTAGAAACCTGTTCTACTTTCCCCACCCAACGTGGGGTTTTTTAAAACCCAAATCAACTAAAAAATTAGTTTCATCTTAAACAATAAACAATCATGCAAAATCATCAAGGAAACCCCGTTACGTTGGAAGAGTTCGTCTTCCAAAATCGTAATAAAAGCTACGGAGCTTATTCATTACGTACCGATTACCAGAATGTTATCAAAAAATCTCTTTTGATTGGTATTAGTATTTTTGGATTGGCTGTGCTTACGCCTATGCTTTGGGCGAAGGTGGAAAGTAAAATGGAAAGACAAATAATTGCCACGGTTATTGATGTTGAAATTGCAGAACCTCCAAAGGAAATTGAACAACCCAAAATCGAAACGCCTCCGCCAATTGAACCCGACCCAATTGTAATAAGAAGTCAAATTAGGTTTACTGAACCTAAAATAGTAGATGATTCACAAGTAACTGAATTACCACCAGACGATGATGAATTGAATAAGGCTGTCAATATTGGAACGGAAAACCTTATCGGCAAAGATGAACCAATTCCAACCGAAGACCCAGACGCAATTAAAGCTACTCAACCAGAGATGCCTGTTGCCGTCGAAACAGAAGAGAAAGACAAGGTTTTTATATCAGTAGAACAAAATCCTGAATTCGCAGGTGGAATGAATGCTTTACTAAAATTCCTTCAAAAAAATCTCCGTTATCCTTCACCAGCGGTTAATGCGAACGTTATGGGCAAAGTTTATATGCAGTTTCTTGTCGGTCAGGATGGCAATATTTCAAAAGTTGATGTGGTAAAAGGCATCGGTTTTGGTTGTGATGAAGAGGCTGAAAGAGTAGTAAAACTTATGCCAAAATGGTCGCCAGGGAGACAGTCGGGTAGGGCAGTTGCGGTGAAATTTACTTTGCCAATAAGTTTTCAGCTTACGGAATAAGTTGCAAAGTTAAAGAAGTTAAAAAGTGGGAACAAAACTCTTTAACTTCTTTAACTATGCAACTTTTAACTCTTCCGAATTTCCGCAAGTGTCCATAACGCCAAGCCCGTTTCCACCACCGCAAAGCCAATTAAGGCGGGTTTTACCATGCCTAAAATTACAAAAGCGACTAAGCCCGCACAGAAAAGCAAACGCCCTTGCACCGTTGCACGAATAACTTCTTTTCCTCCGTTTTTATACATGGCGTAATAATAAAACGATAATGCCAAAACGAGCATTCCCAAAACTCGAATCCAAATTTCATTGGTGGGTTCAATTCCAAATAATCCCAAAAGAAAATTAGGGAAAAATAAGAGTGATATTCCTGAAACAACGACGTAAGCAAATTGCCCTAACATCGATTTGTAATAATTTTTTTGCATGGTTTTTTGGGTTTTAAACAGTTGATTGTCAATTTAGTAAATATTTTTTGAAAAAAGAAAACTTAACCCCCACTTGATTACGTTTATATTGAAATTCACTTCTTATAAACAAAAAATAATGTCACTTAAAATTAAATTCTTTGCCATTGCCTTTATATTTCTTGTAGGCTTGGCATCTTGCGAAAAGGATACAAATCAAGTAAATACTTTATTGTCTGCCACACCCGACCTTCGTGATAGTGTTTATGCTTACTCGAAAGACATCTATTTATGGTCGGATAATTTACCATCCGCAGCGATTTTTAAGCCCCTCTCCTATCCTACGGCAGATTCAATTATGCGAAAAGTGAGGACTTATAGCCCATTTGTGAACGGCAGGTATCAAGACCGTTGGAGTTTTGTGATTGATAAAAAGACTTGGGATAACGTCGTGAGTGGCAACAGTTCAGACACAGGAGCAGAATATGGCTTTGTGAGTGATACTGATTTACGAGTAAAGTTGGTTTACTCACAGTCTTCTGCGGGTACGCAAGGCGTGAAACGTGGATGGAAAGCCTTGAAGTTTAACGGAATAGATGCTACGAGAGCAAATGTTGATAAATTAAATACTGAATTGGGCAAGGCTTCACAAACAGTTGTTTTTCAAAAACCAGATGGCACGCAACAGACAATTACCATGACATCAGCCGCTTATAAATCTGATTATGTGATGAATCCAAAAGTATTTTTAATCAATGGAAATAACGTTGGATATTTTGTTTTTGACTCATTTTTGGGGGCAAATAGTGGACAGGATACCAAGAACGAATTGGACAAAGTTTTTGCTGATTTTAAGGCTAAAAATGTAACAGAATTGGTTTTGGATATGCGTTATAATGGCGGAGGATATGGGTTGGTATCGAGTCATTTAGGCAGTTTGATTGCTCCAACTTCGGCAATTGATAAAGTATTTGCCAGTGCAGTTCATAACAAAAAATATTCTCAATATAACAAAACGGATAAATTCAAAAGTCTTACTAACAGCTTGAAATTGAGCCGAGTATCAATTATTGTGACCAAAGGAACAGCCTCTGCCAGCGAAGAACTTATAAACGGTTTAAAACCCGTTATGAACGTAAAATTGATTGGCAGCACCACCCACGGAAAACCCGTTGGATATTATGCTTTGCCAGTGATGAGCAGTTATGTTTTTCCAGTGGCATTAAAGAATGTAAATTCAGCGGGATTTGATGATTTTTATCAGGGATTTACGGTTGATAAAGTTCAAACCGACGACATCACCCGTGATTTGGGCGACCCAGCCGAGGCGTGTTTAAAAACGGCTTTGGATTATATCAAAACGGGTGTTTTACAATCTTCACCAAGTGCTTCAAGAATGAGTGCGGAATTGCAAAACGCAAATGATAAAATTACGAAGGAAAGATTGAAAGTTACGGTATTTGAGAAGCCAAGAGGGATGTAATTCTTAGGAATTGGGGATTGGGTAATCAAGGATTAGTATTTCCTAATTACCCAATCCCTAAACTAAAAGTCTCCATAATTAACTTGCAAACAGGGCAATCCAAGTTCTAAACGCCATAAATCGACTACTTGATTACGGTCATCTAATACAAATTGTACGAAAAATTGTCCTTTGACATGAGCTTCGTACAATTCTTTTTTTACCACAGAATCCTTCCGCATATCGCCCGTTTTACGCATATACAAAGCATTATACGGAATTCGATTGTATAATAACCAATTCATCGTTTGACTTCGTGAAAGGTCTTCTCGTCCCGACATTAAGATTATTTTTACACCCTTTTGATGATACGTTTTCACGATTTCAGCAATGGGAATATTTAATAAATCAGTCTCACAACGCTTTGAATCGAAAGGACTTCGGTCGTGGAGAATTGCCAAGGTTCCGTCCAAATCACAAACAATAGCGGGCAGTAAAGTTTCATCCTGTTCTTGATAATGCGGACCTCTTTCATCTTTCAGAATATGGGTTTTATACATGCTCATAATCACCTCATCACCCACTTTTTTCTCCCGTTTTTGGTCTCTTTCCAAACATTCTTCCAACGATGTTTCCATGTCTTTTACCTCAATATGAACCACATTGCCTGAATCTTTCATGTATCGTTGAACAACCTCTTTTATGCGTTCTACGGTTTTATCCGACAAATTTGTATCATCAATCACCACGTGTTTCCCTTCTTTCAAAGCCTCCACAAGCATCATATCACGGACGTTTACAATAAATTTTTCGTTAGTTTTAGAATGCACAGAATTATCCAACATCGCACGGAGTTCGTCTTTATTGAGGCGTTTCCAAGCGTGTGGATTTTGGGTTAAAATATTTTTGGCATACGTAGATTTTCCGCTTGCTGGGAGTCCACGTAGGATTAGGACTTTTCTCATTTTTTTTAATTAATAGCGTCTCTAACTTCAAGTAACAAATCATTCACAAAATCATCATCCACATCATCGGGCAAATTACTCTTTTCAAAGTAGGCATTCAACCTCAAAATATCATTTTCAGCTTGTTCCATAAATTGTTCAAGGTTGATTTCTCCTCTTCTGATTTTCAGTAAATCCTGGGCATTTGGTCTTCTGACGGTTATGGTTTTTTGTTCGGCAATTTCCAAAGCCATGTCCAATAGTCGTTTGCAATGTAACAAATTTTTACCGTCAATTTGCTGTCCGTGCGATTCAATATCCACATAGCGTTGCGTATTGCGGTTTTTTAGCCAATCAGTATATTGCAAATAATCCTTGCAATGCGTTGAATATCCGTCTCTATTGAAATGCAAAATCGACAAATCCTTCTCTCCTTTCGGCACGGAACTAAGTTTGATATTATCCCCATTTTTAGATACAATTCCTCTATAACCCATTGTCTGCGAAGGGTCATGATAGAGGGCGTAACAATCTCTAAAATGAGATAATCCAACCAATCCACAGTCTTTTTCGTTGATATTATTTTCTTCTAAAAAGGTGGCTAAGGCTTTCGTTTTACCATTTTGATAGATATAACAAAACTCCATCAATGACTTTCTGACCATCCTTTCTTTTTCCCAGTTCATCTTTTTGTCAAGTCCCCTTGCCTTCTTGATTTGAGCAACGGCATAACCGCCAAAAGAATGTAAACACTTCTTAGTCAGGAACTTATGACGGTGTTCGAGAATCAAATCAAAGGCAGGATATTTTTCAATGATGCAGTCTTCGGGCATAAAAAGTAACTCCAACATCGTAGGATT
>JAYUIP010000748.1:0-1552 GCA_043765945.1 Arcicella sp. | reverse complement strand
ATGCCCTTGCAATGCTTACCCGCTGTTGTTCACCTTGCGAAAGTTGGGTGGTTTTTTTCGATAAATGCTCTGAAAAACCCAAACTTTCAGCCAATTGCTGAGCCGTTTGTTTGGCTTGATTTTTACCCGCTAAATAATTGGCTAACAATAAATTATCCATCACCGAAAGTGAATGAACAAAGTGTGGTTTTTGGTAAATTATCCCCACATTTTTTGCTCTAAAATCGGCTGCTTGACTTACCGATAATTGACTAATTTCTTGATTGTTTATCTGGATATTTCCACCCGTTGGTTTCAATAAAAGTGCCATCAAATGCAGGAAAGTGGTTTTTCCTTTGCCCGATTTACCCAAAATGAGCATCGTTTCACGGTCGGCACAGGAGAAATTTGGGAAGTCAAAACGCTTTTCGGGCGTATAGGCGAAGGTTAGGTTTTGAGTTGCAATCATTTCTTTATAAATTTTAGGTTTGCTTATGATGGTTACTGATAAGTTCAAATGGTTAGAAAATTGGGTGTTGCTCTTGCTGTTTGCCGCTTTAGTTCAAGTTCAGCCCAAGCATTAATCCAAACCAAGGTTTATTCTCGTAAATCCAAGTGGTACTATTTCTGTCTAAAAGGTTATCAAAACCAACACTTACCCCAATCGTCAATTTGTTCACCGCCACGATGCCAGCAACCCCTTTTTGCAAAATAAGTCCGTCATATTCGGTTGAAATATTATTATCAGTGGTTGATGGATTTAGGGCAGTGTTACCGAAGCCTAAAAATAAACCGCCACTAAAACCGAAATGATTTATTTGTCGTTGATAAACGTCTAAGGGATTTTTTTTGTAATAAATTTGATAAATATCCGTTCGGTGTCCAATGTAAACGTTTCCATTAAAATTGGCATTCAATTGTGATGGCAAAATATTGTTAATCTGCGGTCTCATTTTAAATACTGATGTCAAAATATCAATGTCTAAACTCGGTTTTACGAGTCGCTGATTCGTTGGCAAAAAAGCACTCATTTGGTTGGGTAAACTGGTCGATATCTTACTGGGCAATTTATAAATTATGATGCTATCTTCGCTATTTTCGATATAACAATCATACTTTTTACCTGCTATTTTTAGTTTATATTTCCCGTCTGCCAATTCATATTTTGCATTGTTTTGCAAAGTTGCACAACTACTTAAAAGTAAAATGGACAAACATGAATAATTAACAATCTTCATTTTATAATAATTTACCTGTCTATATATCTCGAACATTTATCATGCTAAATCTGCTATTTTAGGTTTACGATGCGTGTTTCAAAATTATCTCTATTTACGTATTTTACTGATACAAATATAGCAAAAACCGTTTACCTTTCCCCGTTTTTACCAGGTGTTTGCCCAAACTTCGATTTATAGGCTTTGATGAAATGCGATATACTCTCGTAACCGATTTCTATACTAACTTCTGAGACGTTTTTATTGGTATTTTCTAATTGCAAACTTGCATATTCGAGCCGTTTATTTTTAATCCAATGAGCGGGGGAAGTATTAAACTTTTCTTGAAAATCTCG
>JAYUIP010000747.1:0-13330 GCA_043765945.1 Arcicella sp. | reverse complement strand
ATCTGTTGTGTTACATTTTTGTTTAAGGTATTCGTTTGAGTTTCGTAGAATAAATCTGTTTGAACTAAATCTTTACTGGATGTTTTTACGAAATGTTCTTTAATTATTTGCTCAATTTCATGGTAATTATCAACCGAATTATCTTGAACCAATAATAACTCTTTTATGCGTTTAAGGTGAGACAGTATTTCGCTTGTGCCTTGCAAATTGGAAAGCCGAGCCAACAAAACATCAAAAAATTCGTCGCCCGTTGTGGTAGGTTCGAGTTCGCTAACCAATATCTGTGCCTCGATTAGGTCTTCCACAAAAAGTATGGCTTCATCATAATTTATTTCGTCTGAGACAATACTATGTGCTAAATCTGATAAACGGCTCCCCATTTTGGCATTTTTCAAGATACATTCTAAGTATTCGGACGATGAAACGGAAGTCAAAAAACAAGAACGACTTTTGTTCTTAACTCTACATTCAGCGTAACGATAACGATCCGCAACTTTATAAATGCTACTGTTGGAGAAGAACAAAAGTTGATGGCGAATCTCATCTCGACTAACAATCAACTTTGCTACTTCTTCCACGTAGTTCATGTCTAATCTTGAATTTTTTCTAAACTTGCTGTCTTCCATGAATTTTATATCCGTAGATTCTGAAAAGCCTCCTATGGTGCAACCCGCAAATAATCCGTAGGGCGTGCAGCGTGTGCTCATCCTAACGTAATATTTATAAAGAGACGAAAGAATTTTATGGACATCCGTTGGATTTTGATTCACACCGTCAAACCATTTTTTGAATTCGGCATAAAAATCGGGAGAAGCAATATAAATGGCTTCCTGCAAAATAGGCTCAGAAAACAACTGACGCATATTTTTTTCCAATTCATCTTCGTGACCATTGATAATTTTATCGTTGAATTCCATCAACTTATCAACCGACAAAAGTGGAGTTCGGAGTAAGTAAAAATCGTGTGTTTCAAAATTCTGCATGATACTGGGCGATTAGCATTTGTTTTATCAAGAAAAAATACGTAAGATTACTCTTGAATAATTAAAAGGTTGAATGACATCCGCTTTTGGCTTTGCTGATTGCAGATATTCTTAACCACAGGCCAGACCTTCTCCAAAAGGTTTGGCTTTTTTTGTTTAGAGGACATTAAGATTTTACAACCCTGCGGAGTTGTAAAATCTTTGGTTTCATAGTTAAATAGATTTTTCAGAGGTTTTCGATTAATAGTTTTACTGGTTAAGCGAACGCTAATTTCTTAGTTACATGAACAAGCATCACAAGAATCTGTCTCATTGAAATCACCCTCAATATTTTCTGCTTTTGTCTTCTTAATACAAGTGGCTGTATTTACACTAAACACACCTCCAGCAATGGCATCCATTTGTAAGACATCCAATTTGCCAACGATTTGGCGATCAAGTGATAATTTTCTGTCGAAAGTTATTTGTTTCTTTTTCATGATTTTAATTGTTTAGATAGTTTAAAATTTCATAGTTAAATAGATTTTTTGAGTAGCTACTATCCTGATTTTCAAGATAGTAGCTATCTGAAATAAGCGTCCTTAGTGATTACAAGAACATGCATTACAAGATTTAGCGAACTCATCGTCCTCTCCTTCTACTTTTGGTGGTGTGCCAATACAAGTAGCAGTGTTCACACTTCCACCTGCAATAACATCCATTTGTTGAGCATCTAATTTGCCCATGATTTCTCTATCAAGCGACAATTTTCTGTCGAAAGCTATTTGTTTCTTTTTCATGATTTGATAGTTAAAAAATTAGAATAATTAAACCTTATTGCTTAGGTCCGTTACAGGAACACGCCTTGCATGACATCGCAAATTCGTCGTCTTCTTCTTTTGTGTAAACACAAGTGGCAGTATTTTCACTTCCACCCACAATGGCATCCATTTGATGAACGTCCAAATTGCCAATGATGCTTTTGTCAAGCGATAATTTTCTGTCGAAAGTTATTTGTTTCTTTTTCATGATTTGATAGTTAAATATTGTTTAAGATTAAATTTGAACAAGTATCTAAATACCCTAAACTTGAAGAGCCACCGTTTTGAAAATTCTGTATATTTTTCTGATTTTCAATGAGTTGAATTGTATTGACTCCAAATGTAGGCTCTCAGATACTTGCTATGATACCTACTAATACTTGGTTGGACTGTTGCAAGAACAAGCCTTACATGAGGCTAATTCATCATCATCAACAGCTTCAATACAAGTGGCAGTGTTCACACTTCCGCCTGCAAGTATATCCATTTGGTCGGCATCCAATTTGCTGATAATACTTTTATCCAATGATAATTTTTTATCGAAAACGATTTGCTTCTTTTTCATAATTAATGAACGTTTGAGTTAAAATAGAATAATAATTACTTCGAAAGATATTAAGTAGTTACACTCATATTTATTCCACTGCTTTGCCATTACAAGAACAAGCAATACACGAGATTTCATCTGCGTCATCTTCACTTTTTCCACAAGTAAAGCTTCCAATCGTAACACCACCATCAATTTTGTTCAATTGATCGTCACTCAGTTTAGAAAGAGTCTCCTTATCAAGGTTCAACTTCTTTCCAGTTGAAATTTGTTTCTTTTTCATGTTGTTTGAATAATTAAAAGATTTGAATAATTAAAAAACGATTGTCGACTTCGTTGAGTCAAAATTGATTACTTGAACAGCCTGATGAAAACTAATTCGACAGAAACAGGATTTATTCCGACAAAGTAATTATAAACCCCTTTCTTTCGACTAATTCAAAATTTTCTAAATATCATCTTAGTTTTTTCAGCTGTATTGTATGAATTTAGTCTAACATCCATAGGTGATTGGTCTAAAAAAATTCTCTCTCCCATTTTTATTTCCTTATTTTGATTTATGAATTTAACCCGAGAGCTATTAATTAAAAAGTTTAATGACGCTTAAATAATAAGTATATGAAAAAGGACGTAAGACATTCAATCTGGCTAATAATGATAGCAATCTCTGCGAGCAATAGACTTTACGCTCAGCGTGAGATTTCATTTAACAATAAAGAATTGAATCAAACAATTCAGGTTGATAACCCAGCCCGTGGAAAGGCTTCGGGCGTATTATTTGATGAGAAAAAACAACCGCTCCCATTTGCAACCGTCAAAGTTCGCAAAGCAATTGACTCTACTTTTATAAAGGGAATTGCTACTACAAACGATGGCGTGTTTTTAGTGGAAAATCTTCCCGCTAATAGTTACATCCTTTCAATATCAATTATAGGTTATCAAAACACGGATGTTCTTTTCAAAATTGATGAACAAAACGAGGAAGTGAAACTTTCACCGATTGAAATGAAAGTTGATAGTAAATTATTAAATGAAGTGGTGGTGAAATCTCAAAAGCAACTCATCGAGCAGAAAGTAGATAGACTGGTTTTCAATGTTGAAGGTAGCGGACTTGCGGCGGGAAATAATACCCTTGAGTTACTGGCAAAAGCACCCATGATTTATTACAATGCAGCCAGTGAAAGTCTTTTGTTGAAAGGCAGACCTGGTGTTAAGATAATGATTGATAGCAGATTGACGAATCTATCAGAATCGGATGCCAATGCTTTGCTCAAGAGTATGCCCGCCGATGATATTGCGAAGATTGAAATTATCACGAATCCTTCCGCAAAATATGATGCGGCTGGGACAGTAGGGTTGATAAATATTGTTACCAAAAAAGGACAATCCTTAGGAACAAATGGAATGCTTTCAGTCGGTGGTGGATACAGTAGTTGGTATCATAACAATGATTTTGGACGTGGAAATGCAAGCCTCACCCTCAATCACAGAACTGAAAAAGTGAATCTCTATGGTTCCTTGAGTGCTTCGGGCAGTCGTTCTTTTTCTCAAAATACGGGCTTTGATGAATATTATGACGTTAAAAAGACCCTGCTCGCATACAGACACGAAAATCAAAATTTAATGACCTATCGTTCTAATAGTCAAAGTTTTAGATTAGGAATGGATTGGTTTTTGACCCCCAAAACAACCCTTGGCTTTTTAACGAATGGGTTTGTTTCGAGTCGTAAAGATCATGATGATGGCGTAACTATGATTTTGAAAGATGGCAAGACTTTGGAATTTAGTAATATTAATACTCAAGACGAAAGTAGCAGCAATCACCGCCTTAATTTTAATGCAAACATCAAACACGTTTTTGATGCAAAATCTGGACGTGAAATCTCGGGAGACTTTGATTATTCATCTTTTGGAAGACAGTCCAGTAATGACATCAATAATTATCTAAGAACCAACGAAGGTAAATTATACAGTCCTTTGCTGCTCCGTAATTCATTGCCCATTACAGTGGATATTGTGGCGGGTAAAATAGACTACGTACACCCATTAACCGAAAAATCTAAATTTGAAACAGGCTTGAAAGTGAGCAACGTGATAACGGATAATAATGCTCAATTTGAGATTAATAACAACTCCATTTGGCAGAATGATGTGAGCCGTTCAAACTATTTTAAATACAGCGAACGCATCAATGCAGGATACTTAAATTATTCAACTGCCTTCGGAAAATACGAGCTACAATTGGGTTTACGGGCAGAACAGACCATTTCCTCAGGAAATTCAATTACGACAAATACAGTGGTAGATAGAAATTATACCGAATTATTTCCCAGTGTTTTCCTGACCAATACTATCAACGACAACCATACTTTAGGAATTTCTTACAGCCGCAAAATTGGTCGTCCGAGCTACGAAGATCTCAACCCTTTTATCATTATTTCGGACCGTTACAGTTATCAACAGGGAAACTCTTTCTTGAAACCATCGTTTACATCAGCCATTGAATTAACGCATACTTTCAAAGGTTCTTTTACGACCAGTTTTACCTACGAACATACCTCCGATTTACCCCTTGAAGTGATGCGTAGAGAAAGTACCGATAACAGAATCGTGTTGAACAGGATGGAGAATATTGCTTCGGGAAATTTCTTCGCTTTGAATTTTAGTACTTCTAAAAATATCACAAAATGGTGGTCGATTGATAGTTATGCTGGGGGGTTTTATGGCAAATATGAAACCATCTTGCAAGGACAAGAAATCACAAATGGACAGCCCTATTACATGATTAATTTATACAATAGTTTCACGCTTCCAAAAAATTGGACGTACAGATTATCTGGTAACTATTTATCGTCTCTTGCCTACGGAGTAATGACACAAAACGCTCAATATCAGATAGATATGGGTTTTTCCAAGAGCCTTTGGCAAAAAATGGGAACGTTCAAAATCTCTTTTGATGATGTTTTTAGAACCGCCCGTGGGTATTACACCTCCCGTTTACCAGGCTTGGTTTCAAGCAGTTTAAACAATTGGCAGAGTCAAATTATCAGGGTTTCGTTTACGTATAAATTTGGTAGTAACAAGATTAAAGCTGCTCGCAGACGTAGCACCGTAACGGAAGATGAACAAGGACGTGTAAACATAAAAGATTAATCATGAAACCCCTAAAAATGAATTCGACAGGGCAAAAATTGGATGAAATAGCCTCTTTTTTAGCCTTAGGAAATAATCAAATTAAAGGGTTTGGTTATGGAAATGGGCGTTTGGGAATTGCCTTATTTTATTTATATTATGGTCATTTGAAAGCAGATGGTGCTTATGCCGACAAAGCGGAAGGTTTGTTTATAAGTGCCTTTGATGAATTGCAAAATGAAAAATTTGAAGGGCATTTGTTTGAAAAAGACTTAGCAGAATTTGGCTCATTCATTGAATTTACCCAGACTGCCAATTGGTTCGATTTTGATTCGGATGATATTCTCGAAAGTATTGACCAAACGCTCTTGAATCATCTTAAATTATCTATTGAAAGAAGCGATTTTGATCCATTTTCAGGGGCATTAGTAGCAGGAAATTATTACTGTTTTCGCTTGAAAAATAATCGTTTGGTGATTCCTTATCTCGAGGTTTTAATTGAGGGTTTATATCAACAAAAAGAAGTAGATAAGCATGGAAATTGGTTTTGGAAATCTAAATTGACTAATACTAATGGTTTGATTTATACAGGATTAAGTCACGGAATGGGAGCTGTTCTATCATTGTTATCCAATCTATATAAAAATAATATTCAACCCGAAATCTGTGCTGAAATGATGTTAAAAGGTAGTCAATTTTTAATTTCACAAGCAAAGAATTTTGAAGAAAAAGGCTATTATTTTGATGATATTGTCGGTCAGGAAAATGGGGTGTCAAGGTTGAGTTTATGCTATGGTGATTTGGGGGTTGCTTATGGACTTTTGAGGGTGGGGAAGACCTTAGAGAATGAAGAAATTTATGCCAAAGCAACGTCTATTTTAAGAGATTCAACTTTGCGGAGTTCCATCGAACAAACCGGTGTGCGAGATGCAGGATTACTGTATGGTACTTGTGGAAATGCCATGATTTATGAAAAAATATACCGACTTACAAACGATATTTTGTTCAAGGCTACTGCCAGTTTTTGGATGCAAAAAACCCTCGAATTCGGGAACAATGAAAATACCTTAAATGCAGGATTTATACCACATCTCAACCGAATGTATCTTGCCACAAACGTTGGTTTTCTACAAGGAATAGCAGGAATTGGATGTGCCTTGATTCAGACTGCCCGTGAGGATGCTCCTAAAATAGATGAATTGATTTGGTTATTGTGAGTAAATGCCCAAGATTAATCTGGTTAGATTATCAATAATAAATTGCTGTAAATCAATAGTTTACCGAGAATCGAATATCGAAGAACTAACATCGAACTACAAAAACCCCTCAAAAAACTATGAATACTTTACTTGAATTGGATACCGAAATAGATTTAATTGAAAACCATTTGGAGGATATCTTAGGCATTATTGAAGCCGATGAAAATGACCAATTTTCACTTTTTCGTGGTAACGTGGGCAAAGCGTTATTCTATTCTTATGCCTTTAAATATACCAACGACATTGGTCAGGGTGAACGAGCTATTCAATTAATCCAGAAGTCAGCAAATCATATTTTTTCAGGGAAAATAAAAGCTCAGAATATACACTCCTTGTCGATGGGTTTCACAGGTTTTGGCTTGATGTTGAACCAGTTGAAAAGAGACGAGATATTTGATTTAGACCTTGAAAACGAGATTAAATCGTTCGATAAAGTGCTTTATCAAACTGCTTTGTTTGAAATTAATAAGGGCAACGTTGGCTTTATGTTAGGACCATTATCAGCCGTTTTCTATCTCTCTCAACGAATTGGGATGAATCCGATGGTGGAATTTTACCTTGAAAATATCGTGGATGCTCTCGAAAAAGTGGCTATCAGAGACGATAAAGGTTTACGATACATCAATACTTTTAGCTCAGAAGCAAAACCCCGTTTAGATGATACAGTTCTGAATCTTAATCACGGATTTTGTGGAATTGCCTTGGTTTTAATGGAAATTTATCGCTTAGGCATTCGTCAAGAAAAGGTTTTTTCAATTGTTAATGAAGGAATTCAATTTCTGTTATCCTTGAAAAGACCCATTGATTTTAATACAGGAAAATGCGGATTTTTCCCAACTTGTATTGATGAAAATGCTCGAATTGATTCCGAAAAAAATCAAATGTATTATCATTCCATTTTAGGGTGGTGCAATGGAGATTTGAATCAAATATTGCTTTTGTACACCGCAGGAGAACTTTTTAATAATCATACTTACACAAAAATTGCCGAAGAAGTGGGTTTGGCATCCATGCTTAGAAAAACACCAGAGCAATCAAAACTTCAAAATCCATACTTCTGTCATGGCACATCTGGGGTAGCTCATATCTACAAACGCATCGCCCAACGTTCAGGAAATGAGCAATATTTGGAGGCATCTCAATACTGGACTCAGCAGTCATTTGCTTACATTGATAAAGCCAAACTTAATTATTCATATATCGAAAACGGAGCCAATTTAATTGACGGTGCATTGGGTATTGGTCTGTCGTTTCTGTCTTATATTTCCGAAGAAGATTTAAAATGGGATAGCCTTTTATTGTTATGACAACTGCAAAAAAAATATCATTTGGTGTTCTTGATTTTGGATACAGAGCCAAGAATATTAACAGTCTTTCAATTATTGAAGATGTAATTGAATATGCCTCTTCGGCAGACGATTTGGGCTTTTCCAGATTTTGGATTTCTGAACATCACGACCCAAACGCCCTCTTGGCTTGGAGTAACCCCCAACCCATGATTCCGATTTTGGCGGGCGTAACCAAAAAAATTAAAGTCGGAGCGGCGGGTGTATTGATTGGCATTCATAATCCTTATCACGTTGCCACGCACTTCAAATTATTGTCCAATCTTTTCCCTGGACGAATAGACTTGGGCGTTGCTCGAAGTGTGGTCAATCCTTTTGCCATTCAATGTATTGAACAACGGGAAGATGTTGATAATAACACGATGTTAGAAACCATTCCCGAGAAAATAAAAAACCTTTTTCATTATCTAAAAGATGAAGATGAAATTTTTAAAAATGGCACGGGTGTGGTCATTCCGCCTTACAAAGGGGCAATTCCAGACCTTTGGCTTTTGGGGTCTTCTTATAATAGTCTTGATAAAGTGCTTGAATTAGGAGCAAATTTCTCTCGTTCAATCTTCCATCCAGGTTCAGATAAAGAAGCAAGATTAGAGGAATTAATCATTTTTAGAGAGAAATTTTTAGAAAAACATAACCGTTTACCCAAAATAAATCTCACTATTTCTGGATTTTGCTCAAAGACTTCCCAGAAAGCAAAAAAAATTATCTCGGCACAAAACATGAAACCCGAAAGACACACCATCGGATGTCCAAGCAAGTTTTTTGATGAAATAAGTAAGTATAATGAATTGTTTGATATTGACGAAATAATTATGATGAACCCTGCCTATAACCTCAAAGACAGAGTTGAATCTTTGCAACATATCAGTGAATTATTTCATCTAAATTAATCTTGAAACCAATGACAACCCTACTTGAAATACCTTCAAAAACTGACCTTAGCTTAGAGGAAATTATACTCAGTAGGGTTTCGGATGCTTTGTATGAAAATTCTTATAAAAACCATTCCTTGCTTTCTGGTTCAATAGGCAACCTTTTATATGCCTCTTATTTTTATAAATACCAAAAAGAAGAACGGTGGGGAGAAAAATTAATAGCCGTTTTAGAAACCATTATTACTGAAATAAACGACGTTCAAACACCGCATTTACTGATGGCTCCCTTGGCTTACGGGTGTTCGGGCTTGGGAATGGTGATGTCTATCTTGAAAAATAATGACATCGTGGAGATGGATTATGATGAATATTTAAGTTTTTTTGATGAATTAGTGATTGATGGCACTATGAAACTCTTAGATAAAAACTGCACCGATTACCTTTACGGTTCAAGCGGTGCAATCAATTATTTATGTCAAAGAACTCAAAACCCCTTGGTGGTTAATAGTTTAGAAGCAATCGTTGAACGAATATCTCAAATGTTTGAAATCCGTAAAGTAGGAATTACTTTTCCGAATTCACACCTTTTGGTGATGCACGCTTCAAATTATGAAATTGACATGAGCCTCTCGCACGGGCAATGTGGGATACTTCTATCTCTCTTAAATATTTACGAAAAAGGAATTGCTCAAAATAAAATTAAGCCCTTGATTGAAGGAGGAATTGCATTTTTGCTCAGTACTATGATTACTCCTAATTTTAAAGGGAATCAATTTTCATATTTTCCTTTGAAATTTGACGATACTCAACCTTGCAACGGAAAAGTAAATCAACATTTTTATGGTAGTCGCTTGGGTTGGTGTTACGGTGATATTAACCAAGTTGTATTGTTATATCGGGCAGGTAAATTATTGCAAAATCCTTCTTGGATTGCCTTAGCCGATGAAATTGGCATCGCCACGACTCAACGACTCAATCCTCAAGACACGGATATGACAGATTCTCATTTTTGTCATGGAACTTCTGGATTAGTTCAATCTTACAAATATTTATATAAAATCACAGGGTTAGAAATATATCAAAAAACCGCCAATTTTTGGTATTCTCAAACGCTTAATCATCTCGAAAAAGAGCTTTTATATTACAACGCAAACAAAGCATCTGAGTTATTGGAAGGTTTTGGTGCAACGGCTTTGGTCTTAATATCAGCAATAAATAAAGATAGTTATCAAGAATGGGATACCATTTTTTTGCTTTCTTAAACAAACATCAAGATTATGAAAAATATAAAAGTAGGGTTACTGGATTTTGGTATGAGGGAAATCAAAATGAACAGTCTTCTCAAAGTGCAAGACCTCATTGAATACGCCATTTATGCAGAACAATTGGATTACTCGAGATTGTGGCTTGCCGAGCACCATATTGGTGACCCAACTTTGACTTGGAACTGCCCAGATTCACTCGTTCCCATTGTGGCAGGTATGACCGAACGCATCAGAATAGGCGTGGCGGGTATATTGATTGGCATTCACGACCCGTATCATGTGGCTTGTAATTTTAAACTTTATAACAATCTTTATGCAGACAGGATTGATTTGGGCATGGCAAATGGTGGCGTAAGTCAAGCCGTTGCCGACAATACCATCAAAGCCGACAAGAAGGAAGTGCATCTATCTTTCGAACGTAAATACAGAGAAGTCGTTCATTTCTTGAACGATGAAGACGAGCTTTTTGAGAAAGAACAAATCGTAATTCCACCCTTCAAAGGTATTTTACCACAAGTTTGGGCATTAGGAGTGGGTTATGGCAGTAGCACAACTCGAGCCATCGAAACTGGAGCAAACCTTTCACGCTCAATTTTTCATTTTGGATCTGATTTGAATTATGAAAAAGAAAAATTACAAGCCTTTAAAGAAACCTTTTTCTTGAAACACAAAAGACAACCGCAAATCAATATGGTTTTTTCGGGAGCTTGCCACCAAACCACTCGAAAAGCAAAAGGTATCGTTAAAAATTTGAAATTAGGATATGATATCAATTTAGTAGGTTGTAAAAATTTGTTTCAAGATACTATGCTTTCTTACCAAGAAAATTATGGAATTGATGAGATGATTTTTATGAATGTTGCCATGAAACCTTCGGATAGAATAACTTCTATTGAGTTGATTAACAATGTGTTGAACTGATTATATACCAAATATGGACTTAGAATATGACTAAAATGATTTCACATCTTTAAATTTTCGATTTAAAAATCTGATTTTCTTACAAAAGAAACCATCCTATAAACGACAACTATAATCAAACAAAACGCATTGATAAAAACGATACAGCTCTTATAAAATAATTACCTTTATGAGGTTTTTATCAAATTCCTATTTTGCGGGTAGTTTGACTCCAACGCCTCCAATAATATTCCACTATCCCAATTCCATCTTTAGTAAACGATTGACTTAGTATCAGATTAAATGATTGCCCCAGACAATAAAGCTCAAATTTAGGGGTCTCGAACCATAGCCAAATCGAACAAATCAAAAAATTTTGCAACAAATAAATGGTTAAACTTCTGCGTCCAAAATTAGCTAAAAGGGAAGTAAACGACTGGTATTTTTTAGTAATACCATAAAATCCCACAACGAACCACACCGATAGCGAAAGGATATAAGAAAAGAAGATTATTTTAATTAGTGGATTATCTTTTTGAACAATAAAAAAGATAAATAATAAACATAGTAACGTGGAAAAGAAAGCCCCATAAAACAACTTTTTTCGATGGCGTATAATAACTGATTCAAGTTGATAAAATGCCATGAAATAACCCAATGAAGTCAACATAAGCATTTTCAAATGATAACATATCCCAAAATAAAGTGACTGGGTATTAAGGCTATAACAATGTTTCAAATTAGCGAATAAAGGGGTAATATCAGTAAAATAGCTTTTCAAATCACCCGCCCGCTGCATATTAAAAAGTACAAAATACAAAGCCAGTAGCGTGAAAATAAAAATTAATAGAATATAAATGATAAGGGATTTACTGGAAATATTTTTGTGTAAAACAGAATTAAACCAATAATGGCGTACTCTTTTAAAATGTCTCCGTAGAAGAATAAATTATTAAAAATGCCAATCCCAAAAAGCAACAACATCCGCTGTTGAAACGCAAAACCTGAATTATTACCCTTTTTGATTAGTACCCCAAAACCGTACCCAAAAATAGCACTGAGACAAAACCAACCTTTATCGTTAATAAAAGCAAAATGGAAGAAAGTACCACATTTGATTGAATAGCATTAAAAATCGCAAAGGTGTTATTTTTCAGATTTCCACGGTAGGCACTATCATCCAAAAAGGGGATTCTCAGCGTGAATTCGGGTTGTTTCTTTTCAATTTGAACTTCTTGTTTTTGGTTATTGAAGTCAAATACAATACCCTTTTCAGGATTCAGCGAAATATTAGCATCAAAACTTTTACCCGCTTTACTGGTCATGCCCTTTACCAATACCGACCCACTATTCTGTGGTCTCTCCCTAAGTTCTTCCGATAAACTAACTCCCAACAGTCTTTGTGGAGCATCCGACACCATTTTTAAATCCAAATGTCCATCGTTTAGACTGACCCTTGCACTAAATTTATTCCCAGTATTCTTAGAAATCATATCTTTGACCAATACAGACTCCCCTGCCTTAATTTTTGCCTTTTGTTCAGCTGTTAATTCGACCCAAAAAATCTCCCTTGGAATGCTTAAATCCACTTTTTTTGAAAGATAATACTTTGGAAACAGCATCCACACCGACGACAGCATCTCAAGTATCTCCCCCGTCTTTTGAGTTCAAGCCCTTTAGTAAAATTGAATTACCCGCTTTAAGATTATATTTTTATTCGTGGGTTAATTCTATGCCTAAAATTTTGTCGCTAATGAATAATTTATTCGGACTCATGGTGGCGATGGTATTGGTTTCCTTATCCAAGGAGACGTATCTGGGGGTTGCTGTACCGTTATCATCCACGTAAATTACCCGATTGACATTGCCATATTTTTGCATATTTGCCATATCTTCGAGCATAAGATACTGTTTCAACGCCAAATTGATATTTTGCATCGTCAGCACCGCTAAGTAACTAATTTGCAAGGCAATATTAACGAGCGAGTTTATAATGCCCACAATTATTCTAATCCACCACGAAACGGAGGTAAAGAGTTTTACATTGTAGTAGTGTTTAAAAAACTTCGGAACTATGCACAATTTGGCGGATTTAAGGTTAGACCTCTCCGAGGTCTTTAAACCGATATTATTTTAGTTCTACAAAGGTTAAATCGGGCGGCGTTCCGCTTCTCCGAAATTATATCAAGTTTTACCTCGGAGAGGTTAAACCTTTGTAGAAAA
>JAYUIP010000746.1:0-13366 GCA_043765945.1 Arcicella sp. | reverse complement strand
GAGATTGGCGAACGGGAATCTATCGTTTTATGGGTGGAAAAGATTTATCCGACCACGTGGACGGAACGAAATATCTCATTGAAAATCAAGGTATTAGCTCTAAAAAAATAGGCATTTATGGCGGTTCTTACGGTGGCTTTATTACGTTGATGGCAATGTTCACGAAGCCCGATGTTTTTGCGGCAGGAGCCGCTCTACGACCCGTTACGGACTGGGCAGCGTATAATCATGGTTATACTTCAAACATCTTAAACGAACCCCAAACTGATTCACTCGCCTACCGTAAAAGTTCTCCCATTTATCATGCAGAAGGCTTGAAAGGCAATTTATTGATTTGTCACGGCATGGTGGACGTAAACGTACATTATCAAGATGCCGTTCGACTATCACAACGACTCATTGAACTTAAAAAAGATAATTGGGAATTAGCTTCCTACCCCATGGAAGACCACGGTTTTGTTGAGCCAACCTCTTGGATGGACGAATATAAGCGGATTTTTAAACTGTTTGAAGGGACTTTGAAAAAGTAAGTTTAAGGGAAGGAAGGCTTCGTTTTCAATGAAGCCTTCCTTAAAATTAGCAATTACTTCCCCTTCACCATTCCCCCAAAATCATCCACAAAAAGGGTCAATAAAACCCCTGAATTTGAATCTATATTATTTTTGGCAGCATTATTAAATTTAAAAATGGTTTGATTAATATATCCCGCTTCCACTCGGTAATGACCATCAAATTTATAGCCCAATCCCAAGAAAATACGGTTTTGGTCGAGGAGATTTGTATTGTTTACTTTCTCGCCCGTACTTACAAAAATCTCATTCCAATTGGCTGAGTACAAGGTTTTTGCTTGCATTTTTTCTGAATTTAAGAAAATATTTGCTCTTAATAAATACCTAATTCTTCCACGAGTATTATCAGAAAATCCTTCATAACCACCCCCACCCGTGAATGAATTAATGTTTTCGGTTTCAGTAAATGCTTTACCCAAAAACCGAAATTCATACCTAAAACGATGCTGAAATGAAACCCTTCCGATGGTCTGAAACATGGTTATTTGGGGCGTGATTCTATATTCAGGTGTGAAGTTTCCTAACTTACCATTCGGATAATTCCAAGCTCCAAACCAAGCAACGGGGGATAATGAAAAACGCACATTTGGATTCAATTGATAATAAATCCAAGGACGAACGAAATGCGTTTGGATATGAGCAAATGGACTCGAATTTCTATCAACTGTTTGATTATCAGGGTCTGATATTCTTCGATTTTGGTATTCTATTTCATAGTTAAGTTTACCATTCTTAGTCAATTTCCCATTCAAAAAATTCATCGACCAGAAGACGTTACTGTTGATGTATTGTCTTGGAGATTGGGCAAGTGTACTGGTGGAAATAATTATAAAGAAAATAATAATTTGGAGTGTTTTCATATGCAGCAAAATTAAATGTCAAAATATTATTGAAGAGAATTAGGCGTGATTTTTTGAAGATTAATAAAATAAGTATCAAGATGGTCGAAATCTGCATCAGTTGTAAGTAACTTTAAGTTTAATAAAGAAGCGGTTGTAGCTATCCATAGGTCATCTTTGCCCATATTTCTGAGTGTTTCATGTTCATAAATTGTGAAATTAGAATTACGACATTGACTAAATGAATCAATACTGATGTAGGTTGGCACTAAAATATCCGTTATTTCTATTGCTCTCACTTGATTGAAAAGTATTCAATAGCAATTATTTTTGCTTTCCCTCAACCATTTTGAAAGGCAATACATTGTGACTCTGCGATATTTACAACAGAAATATAAATTTGTTCGTCTTCTGGATTGAGAAATTCAATGAGTTTAGAAGGGTTCTTTGTGCGGGCAATCGTAAGAATTTAATTAGTGTCAAAAAGAAGATTCATTATTATTTGGTTAGACTGTTCAATGCTTAATAATATTCTTTATCTGTCAGAACTTCCCCCACAGGGGTGTGCTTTAACTTGTCTAAATTATAGCCTGTTAGTTTTCCAAACTCGGTTGTTCCACCAGCCTTTATGATTTCTTCGGCTGAACAAGTTTTCACTTTTTTAAAAAATATTGTATTTTTTTGGACGACAGTTCTCATATATTTGAAATATTTTGTGTGTAAATGTAAATAAATTTTCTCAAAATAATAAAGCCAGGACGATAAATCTTGGCTTTATTATTTTGAGAAATCTTGGAAAATTATTAGAAATTAAACTGAGCCTGTAAACGCAATAAACTTCCTGTTTGGTTGTTCACTGGTAATACTGCATCTTCAAAAGTTCTATCTGAAATGGTATAAATCGCAGTTAATTCAAAAAAGTCTTTCAACTGCCATTCCGCCCCAATTTCTAAATCTTTTACAATATATCTACGAGCATCAATTTCATGTTTTTTACCACCGTTATAATACTGGTATTTTACGAAAGGAGTGATATGATTTTCCCCAACTTTCTTTCTATACATCACTTGGGCATAACCACCATTCAAATCTTTCATTTCAGTTTTCATGGTAATCGGATTAAATTCTGGACCTTCTCCTATGTTGTATTCTGCCTGAAAACCAAAGGGTTGTGGGTAAATAACGAGCGTTCCAGCCATTCTTCTATCAAGAAACTGCGTTTCTGTTACCTTATTTTTTGTTGCTGTTTTATCAATAACAAACTTTCCTGTATATGCCTGAACGCCCGCTTCAATAATTTGTCCTGACTTCGTTTTAAAAGGATACGTAATTCTTGAAACAATATGTGGCTCGTTGTTTAATTCAGCTTTATTGGCATTCTGACCGTTATATGCCCCAAAAGCAAATACACCATAATCGCCGCTTCCTTTCAGACCTGAACTTACTAAATACTTGAATCTTTCACGAATTTCAGCGGGTGCGTAGTAGAAAAATACCCCTAGATCTCGCTCATTTGACACGGGACTGTTTGTAGCATCGGCACGGTCAAGAGCCAAACGGTTTTGCGACGATTGCATATTCTCGAAACCATAAGGAACTTTGCTTTGTCCAAAACGCAAACGGTATTCCTTTTTAGCATCCAAAGCTAAATCAAAATAAGCATCACGAATTTGGAGACTGTGTTGGAATGAATTGCTTACATTTGAAGCAAAATCTGGCTGAATATAAACATATAAACGGTCTGAAACATCTCCTGAGAATATCAAACGCCCACGACGGATAAAAAATCCACCATTTTCGCCCCAAGACCTATCACATTGTTCGCATTTTAATTTTTCGTTAGTTTCTAACAAACGATTATAACGGATTTGTGCGTAACCTCTTAACGATATTTTATCGTACCATTTTTTGGGAGCAGGAGATTCTTTTTTCTTTTCCTTTTCAGATTCAGTAACAGTCGTTGCTGTTGAGATTGGAGTGGTTGTGGTTTGGCAAAAAGCGGTTGAACTAACGACACAAGCGGTCATCAGAACCATAAGTCCCTTGAAAGTTTTCATTAATGATGGATTTTCTATATTGGTAGTTAAAACCCCTTAACCCCCAGAGGGGGAATGCGAAAAAAAGCCCCCTCTGGGGGTTGGGGGCTTCTTTTTATTAACCTAAAACGGTACGTAAAATATAAAACAAAGTAGCTGATAATAAGATAGTTACGGGTAACGTTAATACCCATGCTAACACAATATTTTTCACCGTTCCACCTTGTAAATTCTTAATTCCTTTGGATGCAACCATCGAACCCGCAATACCCGAAGACAATACGTGAGTCGTTGAAACTGGTAATTTATAAGCCGTTGCCAAACCAATCGTAATTGCCGCAACCAACTCAGCCGAAGCTCCTTGTGCATACGTAAGATGTTGCTTTCCAATCTTCTCACCCACCGTTACCACAATCCGTTTCCAGCCAATCATTGTTCCCAAACCTAACGACAAAGCAATCATCCACATCACCCAATTCGGAGCAAAATCTGTTAAAGATGATAATCCACTACTCGAATTTCCAAAGGTGAAAAAATTGGGTTTTTTACCTGCCGTGGCAGTTTTCAGATTTTTCTTATCATCAGAACTCAACGTAACCGCATCACTATCCATTAATTTCTTGGTGTGCTTATTAATATTCAACACATCTTTACGAATTTCTAATTTCGTTTCTGTTGTTAAGTTCTTAGCATTCAAGGCTTTATCTCCAAAAATTACATTCAAACTATTCACACCTTTCATCACTTTGGCATAACTTTCTTTTTCAGTAACGGATAATTTATTAGTATCTATTTTTGTCACAACTGTCTGAACAACAGCTACTTCACTTTGCAATTTGAATGGATCAACTTCCGTGTTTATGGCAAAATAACTTGGTAAGAATGCAATCAAAACTAACATCACTAAGCCAATTCCTTTCTGCCCATCATTTCGTCCGTGAAAGAAACTTACCAACGTGCAAGTCGTAATCAAAATAGCACGGACCCAAAGTGGAGGAGGCGTATCTTTCTTAGGTTCTTTAAAAATATCTTTATTACTGATGGATTTCTTCAAGATATACATTAAAACAATGGCAACGGCAAAACCAAAAAGCGGCGAAATCAACAAGGCTTGACCAATTTCAATCGCTTTATCCCAGTTCACGGTTGAAATTCCTTTGTTGTTTTCGGGTAAAAGCGCATACCCAACCCCAACACCAATAATTGAACCGATAAGCGTGTGTGAAGAAGAGGCAGGAATACCAAAATACCAAGTTGCTAAGTTCCAAATGATGGCTGAAAGTAGCATTGAAAGGGCTAATGCCATCGCATGATAGATGTTGGGGTCAATCAATAATTCCGTGGGCAGTAGTCCAATTATTGACATCGTTAAACCCACACCACCCGTTAATAAACCTAAGAAATTAATGAAACCCGACCAAACAACTGCTTGCGTAGGTTTTAAAGAGTTGGTGTAAATAACTGTTGCTACGGCATTGGCAGTATCATGGAATCCATTGACGAATTCAAAGGCACACGCTAAGAATAAACATAAAAACAGGAGGATAAACAGAGAAGTTTCGAGTCCGAACATTTGTGGTTTTGGTTTGAAATTTGAAAATGATTAATATTTATGATATGAAAATGAGCAACCTAAGCCATACACTTGGTCATTTTCAGATTGTTACATTTTCAAATTTAGATTATTCATATTGGTATTTGCCACAAAGGTAGGGTTGTTGTGTTTCTCCAATGTTAAGAAATTGTTAAATTTAGTTTTCATTAAAACATATAATAAATAATTAAAAACAAAAAATGCCCTCAAAACGATATTTCAAGGGCATTTTTATTATTATTTCTTAATTACTTTTCTACAAAATCTACATAGGTTGGTGTATTCAACAAAGCCTATTTTCAATTATTTATCTTTCAATTGGCTGTTTCACTAATCCCTATCTACAAACTCGTTATCAACTCATCAAAATCTTCTTCTTTTACAAATACTCCTCTTCTTCTATGTTGATTTATTTCTAAAATTTTAATAAAATATTCGGGTGGATAAAATCCTTTCAATCGCCCTAAAACTTTTCCGTTATAATCCAAGAACAAGGTTGTAGGAAACTGATTGGAGTTATATTTATCCGAAATCTCCAAACCTTCAATCGTTCCGACATCCACTTTGTAAGCAAAATATTTCAAACTTATTACCGATGCAATCAATTCATCCGAATACGTTTCCTTATCCATTTTCTTGCAAGGTCCGCACCAAGTGGCTGTAAAATCTAAGATTATGGGTTTCTTTAAGCGTTTTGCCTCTTGCAATAAATCTTGATAACTCCCCGTAAAAAACGAAGCTGACATAATATCTTGGGCTTGAGTTTTTATGGAAATTAAGAAAATTGCTACTATCAAAAGTTTCTTTATCATAATATTTTCGATGAGGTAGTTTAGGCATACGATATTGCAATAATCAAGCCACAACTTATCAGATGATAATGAAAATCCGACTTTTGCTTAGCTTTTCATACCTGAAAGTTTTAAGATTGAGCATCTCCGACGCTATTTTTACACTGATTTTTATTTTTCTACAAAGGTTGTACTTCTCCGAAGTAATCTAAAATATTTCACATCGGAGAAATGCAACCTTTATAGAAAGTATAAGATTAAATAGCATCGGACTGTGCGTCTCAGAGATGCTTAACCTCGAAAATTTATTTACCATTATATTGGTAATATCTCAATTATTTACCAAACAAAAAACCCCGAGAAAATTAATTCTCAGGGCTTCTCAATACTATATCAAAAGTCTTAGTTCATTACGCCTAATGCTTTCAAAGTTTCGATGCTTCTGTAATTACCAGTTGCCAAGTTATTATCTTTCTGGAATTGTAAGATAGCCGCCTTAGTTCTCACACCGATGATATCATCAATTGGACCTGGCTCATACCCTTTTGCTTTCAATGCTCTCTGGATTTGAATAATCATGGCAGTTGTTAAGTTCTGCTCACAAAGAATTTCTTGCCAATCAGCATAAGAATTTCCTGTTGTCTGTGAAGTGGTTGTATAAGAACCATATTCAGCAGGAATTGTCGTTTCAGTAGTTCTTGCCGCAGATTTAACCACTGTTTTCGTGATAGTTTTGTATTCCGCAGGAATTTCAATTTCACGAGTCGCAGCCGCACCACCCACAACCTGACGAGTACGAGTTCCGTATTGTGCAGGTGTTTCGATTACTCTTGTTGTTGCAGGAGAAACCAATACTGATTTAGTACGAGTTGCATACTGAGCAGGAACTTCGATTTCACGAGTTTGAGCAGCAGAAGCTACCATTTGCTTCGTTACAGTTTGGTAGCATGAACCACCATTCGCTAAACGACCAGCACCAGCACCCGTTCCACCACCGTCCTCAGGAGCAGCACATGGCGTTGGAACATCTAATAAACGAACCATTGCAGGCGTTACAACCACTTGCTTAGTACGAGTTGCGTATTGAGCAGCAATTGGTTGCTCTTTAACCTCAGCATCTTTCACTAAAACTTGCTTAGTGATTGTTGCATATTCAGCAGGAATGGCAACCTCACGAGAAGAAGCAGCTCTTGCTAAAACAGTTCTTGTAATTGTTTTATATTCAGCAGGAACTTCTCTTTCGGTAACACGAGCAGCCTGGTCAACAACTTCACGAGTGATTGTCTCATATTGAGCCGCAATCGTAGTTGAGGTAGCAAACATGGCGTTAGCATCGTTTGCACCACCAGCCGATGGGGCAACCACAACTTGCTTGGTGAAAGTTGTATATTCAGCAGGAATTACAACCTCACGAGTTGAAGCTGGTCTGTCAACAACTTGCTTCGTAATTGTTTGGTATTGAGCAGGAGTTGTTACTTCTTTCGTTCCAGCAGGAACTTTCAATACTTGTTTGGTAATTGTTTTGTATTCAGCAGGAACTGTTACATAACAAAGAACACGACAATCATCTGGATTTGCAGACAAACAACCTGGGTCAAGTTTACCTTTCTCATATTTTGTATATTCATCACGGATTTTAATTCTTTCCGTCATAGTTTCATATACAGGAGGAGTTGTTACCAATGCAGTTGAAGCATCTTTCAGTAACATTTGCTCAGTTACGGTTTTGTAAGTAGCAGGAACAACTTCTAAACGCTTAGAAGCTTCTTTCACTAAAACTTGCTCAGTCATTGATTTGTAACCAAATTGTTGAGCCGCCAAAACAGTTGAAGCATCTTTTACTAAACGTTGCTCTGTCATTCTTTTGAAAGTACCGGGAGTAACTGTCAATACTTTTGAGGCTTCTTTTACTAAAACTTGCTCAGTCGCAGTTTTGTATTCAGCAGGGATAGTCTCAACACGTGAGTAGGCAGGCTTAGTCATATACTGCTCAGTTTCAGTTCTATAAACCGCAGGAACAACTGTAAAAGTTTTCGATGCTGGCTTAGAAACATATTGCTCAGTTTCTGCCTTCAATACTGCTGGCACAACTTCTTGCTTCTTACAAGGACTTCCCGAAATCATTGAACCGTCTGTTCCAACGAATGCTTTACGAGAATTATCCCAAGAACCTGCCAAGAAAGAACCCGCTGGGCAACCACCCACGAAGATATTTTCAGTCACAGTTTTGTAAGTCGCAGGAATTACTTCCAAACGCTTAGAAGCCTCTTTCACTAAATAACTTTCTGTTTCTGTTTTATAAACCGCAGGAACAACTGTTACTGTTTTACCAGCTTCTTTTACCAATACTTGCTCTGAAACGGTCTTGTAAGTCGCAGGAACTACTTCCAAACGCTTAGAAGCCTCTTTCACGAGGACTGATTGGGTTTCCGTGCCCATTGCCGCAGGAACAACCGCAAGGGTCTTTCCAGCCTCTTTGGCTACGTACTGCTCAGTTTTTGTGGTAAACTGTGCAGGCTTCAAACATTTCGCATAACATTTGCCATTTACGGCGTTAGGCGGAAGGTCATTTTGGGCTGATGCCACAGTACTGACCAAACTGAGTGTTACTGCTGTATAGAGCAGTGAAAAGTTGAGTTTCTTCATGTTGTTGTTAGAAAAAAATAAATCAGGTGTTAATGGGGGTTTGATTTAATTGACAAATATATACGGGGTTTTGATAAAATGCAAAGCAGTCATACTTGTAAATGAGATAATGTTCCCATTTAAGTAAAATAAGATATTTTCAATCATAAAAATCAAAATAATAGCTCCATTTTATGGCGGGGAGCTTTGTAAGGAATACTCTATTGCAGAGTGTAGAGAGCGGAAGTGATAATTCTTGCGTAAATTTGCAGATGTTTTACAAACATTGCAAATTTTTTATTAAAAATGAAATGTATTTTAGTATATTTTTTTGAAAATAATTTTAAAGATTACCTTATGTTAATAATTTAAGCATAATTACTCATTTTTCATTGATATTTATCAATACTTCAAAAGTTAATTTATTTTAGTTCCTATTCACATTTCCTTGACAATTTTTATATAATTATAGATGAAAATATCAGATGCAATTTTTATACAGAGTAATACGGATTATCTGAAATGTCCGAAGCCTGATAAACCCGAATATGCCTTCATTGGACGGTCGAATGTAGGGAAATCCTCATTAATAAATTCAATTGTTCAGAAAAAGAATTTAGCGAAGACTTCGCAGACTCCTGGAAAGACGCAATTAATCAACCATTTTGAGATTGATAAAAAATGGTATCTCGTGGATTTACCTGGTTACGGTTACGCAAAAGTGAGCAAAACCGATCGTGAAATGTTTGAAAAAATGATTCACGAATACCTCGAAAATCGGGAGAATTTACTTTACACTTTCGTTTTAGTAGATGTTAGACATGAACCTCAAAAACTTGATATTGAATTTATTAATATGTTAGGTGAAAGAGGCATTCCGTTTTGTATCGTTTTCACGAAGGCGGATAAACTTTCAAAAACTGCCGTGGATAAAAACGTGGAATTATACCAACAGAAAATCTTAGAAACGTGGGAAGCTATGCCGCAATTTTTCGTAACTTCCTCCGTTAATGGGAGCGGTCGGGTCGAGATATTGCACACAATTTCAGATTTGAATAAAGAGTTTTGAAATTAGGTATGAGGTCGTGGGTACGAGATAAAATACGCAACAATAAAAATCAGCATTTTCTTTGTAAAGATTTAACCAGTATTTTTGTAAAAATAATCATCACATAAAAATAAAAAATAGTTTTGTTGTACAGATTAAGTAACTGGAATTGCGTGGATGCTCTTTCGACTTAAAGACTTACAACTTATGACTTAATAAAGACACATGGAATTATTGAAAGAAGTTGCGAATATCTCAGGGCAAAGTGGTTTGTATAGAATTTTGAAACCTACTCGCACGGGTGTAATTGTGGAAAGTTTAGATGGCAAAAAGGCTCGTTCGGTTGTGGGTGCTAATGCTCGTGTATCGGTTTTGAAGGATATTTCGGTGTATATGGCTAATCATCAAGACAATGCCATTCCGTTGGGAGATATTTTTATGGCAATCAAAGAAAAACACGGTGATAAAGTTGAGATGGCTGTGAAAACCGCTTCTGACGCTGAACTTTTCGATTTCTTAGATTCAGTTGCCCCAGATTTTGACCGTGAGAAAGTATATGCTTCTGATGTGAAAAAGATGATTAATTGGTTTAATATTCTTTCAGTAAATATGCCAGAGGCTTTTGTGAAATCTGAGGAGGCGGAAGTTGAAAAATCTGCGGAGTCACAAGTTGAAGTTGAGAAAACTGAGGAGGCGTAATCAGTTAATAATTAACAGAGAATAATTAATAGTTCTGTTAATTGACAAAGGTTCTGTGAAATAATATTTCATAGAACCTTTTTTATTTGGAGGCTTAAATTGTAATTTTCAACTATTCATTATTACTTATCTGTTATCAACATTATGAAAGCTGTACTTTGCAAAACCTACGGACCACCCGAAACCCTTGTGGTTGAGGAAGTTAGTTCGCTAACTGCCTCAAACGGAAAGGTCGTTATCAGTGTGAAAGCCTGTGGCGTAAATTTCCCTGATACCTTAATCATTCAAGGAAAATACCAAATTAAACCTCCCATGCCTTTTTCGCCAGGCGGTGAAGTTGCGGGTATTATCAAAGAAGTTGGCGAAGGCGTAACGCATTTGAAAGTGGGCGATAAAGTTTTTTCATTGACTGGTTTTGGTGGTTTTGCCGAAGAAGTTGAAGCCGATGCAAAAACGACTTTATTGATGCCCGAAGGATTGGATTTTGTAACGGCTTCGTCCGTCATGTATGCCTACGGAACATCCTATCACGCTTTAAAAAATCGAGCAGAATTGAAAGCGGGCGAAACGCTTTTGGTAATGGGTGCAGCGGGTGGCGTTGGTTTGGCAGCGGTGGAATTAGGAAAAATCATGGGTGCAAAGGTGATTGCGGCTGCCTCTACGGATGAAAAATTGGAGCTTTGCAAAAAATATGGTGCCGATGAAATTATCAATTATTCAACCGAAAATCTAAAAGACCGTATCAAGGAAATCACGGATGGAAAGGGCGTAGATGTGGTTTATGACCCCGTTGGTGGTCAATATGCTGAACCTGCCTTCCGCTCAATTGCTTGGAAAGGACGTTATTTAGTGATTGGATTTGCGGCGGGCGATATTCCAAGCCTGCCTTTAAATTTACCACTTTTAAAGGGTGCTTCCATCGTGGGCGTATTCTGGGGAGCGTTTGCCGCCAACGAACCTAAAGAGAGTTTTCAGAATTTTAAGGAATTATTAGGTTTCATTGCCCAAGGAAAGTTGAAGCCTCACATACACGCCCAATACTCACTCGAACAAGCATCAGATGCCCTATACGAAATGCTAAATCGGAAGGTGATGGGGAAAGTTGTTGTGGTTGTTTAGTAGTGCAAATATTAGACCACGGATGAAACGGATTTGACAGATTTACACGGATTAAATTAAAAAATCCGTGTAAATCTGTCAAATCCGTGTTATCCGTGGTCTAATTTTCAGTTATCTCAACTCCCTTTTCTCATCTTTCAAAGCATACAAAAATACGACTTTTTTCTTGGATACGTTTTCAATAAATGGTTTTAGGATTTGTTCAGCAGATTTCTTTGTTTGTTCCAAAATGCCCATATCTTGGGCATTTTTTGCGATTTGACTTTCGGCTTTTTGAAAGGCATTATCTACTAATTTAGCTTCATCCAAAAAGGCGTATTCAGTATCATAAACCTTTGATTTTGAGTGGTCTATCTTATAATTACAAATTTCGGGGTCGGGCAAATGAACCACTAAAATACTGTCTTTTTCCGTAATATCTCCTAATCTAATTTTCGTTAAATCTAAACATCCCGTAGCTTCTCCCGAAACGATTAAAAGCACTTTTGCATCGGGCAGCAAATCCTTTTTAATCCTACTTTCAACCACATCTCTGAAATTATATTTTACCAATTCCAACTTCCCCATCGAAGAAATTTGTTGCAATAAACTATTCTGCGTAACCTCCACTTCGCCACTACTGAAAGGATTTTTAAAATCTTTCAATTTCTCCCAAGCAAAAATGGCGAGGGCAACTACCAAAAAAAGAGGAATTAAGCGAATAAGTTTTCGGAGCATTGGTTTTATTTTTGTTTGAGAATAATAAGTTAGCAGTTTAAGTTTTTAGATTAGAATATCCCGTAAATTATTCAAAATCAATAATTTACGGGTTGTATTTACTTAAAGTTCTATATAATTTGATGTTAATTACGATGAAGTTAGAAAAAAAACTTAATTTGTATTAAAATTAATATGAAGCAATGTCTAATCTCCTTTTATTTTCAAAATTATCAAAATTACCTCAAAATCTCAAAGTTGAGGTAATTGACTATATTGAGTTTTTAGAAAAAAAATATAATACTTCAAGACCTCATCCAAAAGCGGGTTGTATGAAAGGGACTTTCAAAATGGCAGATGATTTTGATGCCCCATTAGACGATTTTAAAGAATATATGCAATGAAATTATTACTTGATACCCATGCTTTTATTTGGTTTGTGGAAGATGATGAAAATTTGCCTGAAAGAGTTCAATTACAAATAGAAGATATTGAGAATGATATATTCGTAAGCATAGTTAGTCTTTGGGAAATTGCTATTAAAACGAGCCTTGGAAAGTTAGAAATCTCTATTGATATTCCAACGATGATTGAAAAAATTGAGCAAAACGGTTTTTCAATTTTACCTGTTTTCCCAGAACATACTATTTTCGTTTCAACACTACCTTTTCATCATCGTGACCCTTTCGACAGAATGTTAATTGCTCAAACCATTACTGAAAAAATTAAAATTATTAGTAAAGACGGAGCTTTTAGTGATTATGATGTTGATATAATCTGGTAAAATCTTATAAATATTTGAAAATCAGTGGATTATCATAAATAAACCCATACCCAGTCTGCTGAATTAACTTTTGCGGACTGATTATTTTAAATTGTATTTCTTCCAAAGACTCCTCAAAAATAGGTTTCTCAAAGCCAAATTCTTCGCAATTTTTAAGGTAAATTTCCTCCCGTATCGGGTGTTCGGGCGAGACTACATTGAAGGTTTGATTCCAAAATTCTTGTTCTGAAATCATCGTAATTATCTGGACAACATCCTCTTGATGAACATAATTTACAGGAATTTTTCCAGTATTAATTGTTTTTCCTGCAAAGTATTTTGCGGGTATTCTTTCACCGCCCATCAATCCTCCACAACGCAAAATTGTTACATTTTGAGGAAGACTTTTCAATAGATTTTCAACTTTAATTAAGGCATGATTTTCTATAACTTCATCATCTTCCGTCATTTCCCGATTTAGGTCTGGATAAACAGAGGTTGAAGAAGTATAAATAATTGATTTGATGGTGGATGAAGGCAAATATTCCAATAAAGATTCTATTTGCTGCACGTGGAAATCGTCGCCA
>JAYUIP010000745.1:0-13370 GCA_043765945.1 Arcicella sp. | reverse complement strand
CGTATTTTGTTAAGACAATAGGAGCAAATGGTTGTGCATCGTTGAATTCAACGGAGAATATATCGGTTATTGTGAATCCATTACCCGCAACACCACAGATTAGAGCGTTGGCAGATACTGTTTTTTGTGATGGAGGAAGTGTAACGTTAACTTCAACACCCGCAGATGGCAGCACAAAATATGGTTGGAACAAAAACAATGTGGATGATAAAACAGCTTTGGCTTCAACGATAAAGGTATCTGGCACAGAATTGGTGAAAGGTTTTGTGACGGATAATAAAAACTGTAATTCTAAGTTATCAAACGCTATTCAAGTTGTTAAAAAGGACAATCCTTCTTTCTTAGTAATTGTTCCTAAAAGCACTTATTCAATGGTTGCTCGCTCAGAGAAAAAAGCTCAAATGTACATTTGGAAATTAGATGGAGTTGTTAAATCTAATTTTGTAGATTCCTTAATTAGTCCATATGATAACAAAGATAACTCCTCTAATATAATTGGGAATTATACAGTTATTGGCAGGAATATTTATAAAGTGAATACGTTATCTGGTACTCTGATTTGTCAATCATTAGAAAGTGATAAATATGCTTTTAACCCTTATGATGCAAATGGATTATCAGTTTACCCAAACCCTTCAAATGGACTTTTATATTTGGAAAGTTTAAATGAGTATAAAAATGCTGTTATTAGTATCTACACTATAGATGGAAGAATGCTATTTGAAAAAATTGATACTATAAAGATGCCTAAATTACTTGATTTATCGTCGTTTACAGAAGGCATATACATCCTCAAAGTTTTACCAAATGGCACAAATAAAAATATTTCAAAACTTATCAGCATTGAAAGATAATTAATGTAAAATTTATTCATGTATGAGAAAACACAAAAATTATTAGAGTTGTGGAATCTTATATTTTTGTGATTTTATATAATTTTAAAATTTAAACTTAACCACGCTCCAACATCAAATAACCCATAAAAGTAAAAATAATTTGCATGATAGCGTTTAAAAAGACAGTACTTATCTCTATTTTAATTTGTTGTAGTAACCTTATTTTCAGTCAAATCAAACTTACTTCACCCCAAAATCGAGCGGTATATCAGCGCAACGAGATTGGGTTTTCTGCCGTTACGGTGGCAGGGTCTTACGACAAACAAGTAGATAAAATTGAAGCCCGCCTCGTACCCGTGCAAGCAGGGCAAGGGGAAGACACGGATTATAAAGACTGGAGAACGATTAAAAACTTACCCTTAAATGGCAATTTTAGTTTCACGATGTCAGTTAAACAAGGTTGGTATAAATTAGAAGTTCGTGGCAGTTTGAATGGAACAATTTTGGGCGACATTGCAACGGTTGATAGAGTTGGGGTCGGGGAAGTTTTCATTATTGCGGGGCAGTCGAATGCTCAAGGAGTTGCTGATATTCAAGGATTAGGTGCGGTTGATGACCGAGTAAATTGTTATGGAACACCTAACAGCATAATAACAGGTGGCACATTTAATATTTCATTATCACCTTTTTCAAAATTAGATAACAATACCAAAATTGCTCCCAGAGGTTTCAGTGCTTGGTATTGGGGAAGATTAGGTGATTTATTGGCAAGTCGTTTGAATGTGCCTATCATGTTCTTTAATGTTGGTCTTGAAGGCACACAAAGTAGTGCTTGGGCAATTACAGCCAACGGTGGGGATGCTTTTAATCCTTTCGATGGTAGTAAATACGAAAATAAACTCCCGTATCAAAATATGTCGGATGTTTTGAAATATTATGTACCACAATTGGGAGTTAGAGCAATTTTGTGGTGTCAAGGTGAATCAGACAATCATATTTTAGATAGAGATGTCAACACAGATCCGACGGTTTATAAAAACAATTTGAAAACCGTAATAAATCGAACAAGAAGTGAATCTGGGAAAGATATTTCTTGGGTTATTTCTTTAACATCAGCATCAGTATATTGTCGTTTTGGTTGTAAAGTTGGACCTTTCTCTAATTCTTCTCAAAATGTTCTTGCTGGTCAAAGAGCCACAATTAATGAAAATAACAATGTTTTTGAGGGTCCTTCAACCGATAATATTCAGAATCCAGGACGTGATCAAGGTGTTCATTTTAGTGGTAATGGTCTTGTACAAGTGGCAGAATCATGGAATAATTCACTAAATGATAATTTTTTTTTAAAATCCACTCCTCAATTGCCAACAGAAATACTTTCATTGGCATTTAATTGTGGGGATAATAAAGTAGATGTAACACTTCCAGATAGTGATAAATCTGGCAGTAAATTTCTAAATTATCAGTGGTCAAATAATGGGCTTGATTTTGATAGAGGGATTTTTTCAACGCAAAAGCAACTTACGCTCAATGTTGATGGTGGCAGACAATACTACGCCCGTATGCGTGATGCTTTGGGCAATGTAACGCAAGTCCCAGCAATTGCTTTCAAAGGAAGTAATTTGCCAGTTTCAACCATCACTGCCACGGGTGCAACGGATTTTTGTGAGGGAAATAAAGCCATCTTGAAAGCTAATCAAGCGGCAATTTATGAATGGAATAATGGGATTAAATCGCAAGAATTAACCGTTACAACTTCTGGAACGTACTCCGTGAAAACTATTAGTGATTTTGGTTGTCAGACGGGCTTTTCAACGCCTTTGACGATAGTTTCTAAGCCAGTTCCTCCTAAACCTACTATTACTGCCAACAGTGCAACCACATTTTGTGCAGATTCGAGTGTTACTTTACAATCATCTGTTTCGGGGGCAACGACTTTTCTTTGGAGTAATGGCTCAACCAATCGTAATATAAGAGTTAATACAGCGGGCAATTTCACCGTAAAAGCGGTGAGTGATAGAGGTTGCACATCGTTGGATTCTGACCCTTTGAAGATCATGGTGAATGCTTTGCCAACCACGCCAAGCATTGTGCCAAACGGAGCAACCACTTTTTGTGCAGATACGAATGTTGTTCTGACATCTTCAAATCAAGGTGTGCAAAATTATCGTTGGAGTAATGGTTCGACTGCCAGAAATATTACGGTTAGAAATGCAGGAGATTTTTCTGTGAGAACGGTTGATAATAATGGCTGTGTATCTTTACCATCTGCTGCCACGAGAATAAGAGTAAATGCTCTTCCACCAGCTCCGAGCGTTTCGAGTAGTCGAGATACGGTTTTTTGTCAAGGTGAAAGCACGATTTTACAGTCGAGTTTGGCGAACGGAGCCTTTCCAACTTTTATTGCTTCCCAAGATGGTGTTGTTTCAAGGTTTAATTTTCAGAATTTGAACGTGAATAAATCAGGGTCATTTCAGGCTATTCAAACGGATGCAAATGGCTGTAAATCAGGACTTTCTAATAAAATAATCGTTGCGGTAAAACCTGTCCCTGAAAAGGTTGCAAGTATCGTAAGATTAAGTCCATACACCATAGGTATCGAAAATCCGAAAGCAACTAATTATGTTTGGCAATATAATGGAGCGGATAGGGCAAACTACGTGGGGAAAGCGATTCGTTTTAATGAAGAAGGACGATTCAGAGTAACAGCTAAGAATGTTTATAAAACACAATCGTATGGCGATAAGGTTTGCACTGCTGAGATTTCGGATGAATTTTCTTTCCTTTTTTATGATGATAACGGAATGTCGATTTACCCAAATCCTGGCAATGGAATTTTCAATATTGATTCAAAAGTAGATTGGAAAAATGCAACGGTTGAAATTTATACCATGTCAGGGCAATTCTTGAAAAAAGGTACGGTTAATATTTTTGATGACGTTAAAAAACTTGATTTGACAGATTTGCCCATTGGTGATTATATGTTGAGAATCAGGACGGATAATTTTTATACCATCACGAAACGAATAATTATTAATCGGTAAATTTTACTATTAATCTGTAATGTTCTTAGTTTGATTTTTGTTATAAAATAAATCAGAGAACTATGGAAGATATTAAAATCATAAGATTAGAAGAAAATCGTTCAAAATTAGCAGCAATGAGCCAAGGGAGATGTCCACAATGTCGTGAAGGGAAGATGTTCAAATATTCTTCTTGGCGGGTGGATAAATTTTCAGAAATGTATGAAAAATGTCCTACTTGTGGATTGAAATTTGAGGTTGAGCCAGGGTTTTGGTTTGGGGCAATGTTTATTAGTTATGCCAATACTGTTGGATTGTTAGTGGTTTTGGGCGTGAGTATTTTCTACATTTTCAATGATCCACCAATGCTTTATTATATTATTCCAGTAACGGTTTTGTCGTTAGTCACCGTCCCTTTTAATTTCAGAATATCAAGGATTATATATATTTATTTGTTTGGTTTTGTGAAATATAAACCATTAAAGTGAGTTGGCAGTGTATAGTTAGCAGTAAACAGTTACCAGTTAATAAAAAATGCCGATTGGGAACTAATAATTCCGAATCGGCATTTTTGCAACTGCCAACTGCCAACTGCCAACTGCCAACTGCCAACTGCCAACTGCCAACTGCCAACTATTTCTTATGCTCCCCCGCATAATGTTTACGAAGCATATCTTCCCCAAAATCGTTGGTTAAATCCCTGATAACGGTATGAACGTGATTGGCGTTGTTTTGCGTGTTGTCGTATTCAAGAAATAAAACTGGGTTTTGAATTCTATAATAATGCCCTCCATTGTTTATTTTGGCTTCTTTTGCTCCCATCCATACAAAAGTTAATTTATCTAAACCCGCCTTTTCAATTTTCTCCATAAACTCATTAGCGAAACCAAAGGGGTATCTTTCCACGTAAAAACTTATCAATTTCATCAGTTTTTGTTGTTGATTTTTATTCATTTCCGTAAAAGAAATTCCCATTTTTAAGGAATCTGATTTGAGGAAATGGGCAGTATTACTCGAAAAAATTTCTGTGGGAGATTTATCCGAAACGATTACCTTTTTGAGTTGTTGCTCTGAAAATGAGCGTAATAAATCTATTCCCAAAGTCTCCTCTTGTTTGATTAATTGCTTACCCGCTTCTGGATAGCCCTCTGGAACGATGGCAGGATTACTCCCCAAAAATAAAGGAGTTCCCGAAATGATTTTCCCATTTTCAGAAGAGAAATTCAAGGAAATATGATGCCCTTCAATCCGCCAACCCCACAGTTTTTGAGCGTCTGGATTTCCAAAGATTGAAAAGTAAAATTTGCCAGGATGTCTTCGATTATTTTCGGGAGCAAGTCTTTCAATTTGCTTTAAAATGAGTTCTAATTGCATAATGGCAAGCGTAGTTTTACCTGCTGATTCGCTCAAAGTGGCATTTATGAGATTAAGAGTCGCTTTTTTTTGCTCCTCATCCATGTCCATTAAAGGCAATCCTTTTCTTTCAATTGGCACAAAAAACCAACTTCTCCGTTCGTCAGTATCATAAGGGAAAAAGGCTTTTGAGCGTTTCTCATTGTCTAACGTTTTCAGAAAAGATTGCATTGCTGAAAGGGCTTTTTGATTCGTATTTTTTTGGGCAAAAAGTCCAAAAGAATTCATTAAAAAATAGAAAAAAAGAAGGTTTTTCATGGTGATTTGGAAAAAAAATTTGGTTTGGATATCTCTGTAAGGTAAAGAGTTTATCGTAAATTTTCTACTTTATTGTCATGAACAGTAATCCATGGTATAGAATCCAATAAAATTGCTTATTTTTTGGGAATTTGGAATAACTTACGCTAACAATGTATTCAACGAATTATTAACTTAAAACTTGATGACTGCTCAAAATCAACCCATTCGCCTTCAATTTGCCGATGTTTACCGTGGCTTTGTCATGTTATTGATGATGGCGGAAGTCTTGCAATTTCATAAAATTTCTGAGGCTTTACCCACAAACAGATTTTGGCAATTTATGGCATTTAACCTGAGTAGGGGATTGGCTGCTCATTGCACGATTTAATTCACCATGTCACGTTGAGTTTTATTCCAACCCTTGCCATAATGATTTTAGGATTATTTGCGGGTAATGTTTTAATTTCAGAAAAGCTGATAATCAGAAACTTAGTGTATTTTTGATTGATGGAATTGCAGGATTATTGATTGGATTTTTATTGAATTATTTTGGGATGTGCTCGAATGTAAAACGAATATGGGTACCTACTTGGGTGCTCTTTAGTGGAGGATGGTGCTTTTTATTGATGACGTTTTTTATAACGTAATCGACATTCAACAAAAGCAAAAACGGGGATACTGGTTAATGATAATCGGCATGAATTCAATTGTCGCATACATTTTTGCCCATACGATTGATGGTTATATTTCAAAAGCATTGCATACGCATTTAGGCGAAAGTCATGATACGATTTTGGGAATTCCCTATCGTACAATCATCCAAGGAGGATTAATTTTACTTTTCGAATGGTTGATTTTGAATTGGATGTGTAAAAAAAAGATTTCTGTCAGGATTTAGCCTCCACAACTTTAGTAATGGCTTCTCGGGCTTCTTCCACAACTTCTTCGGGCATTTTGTTGCCTCTTTCAATAGGAGATAAGACTGTCCAAACTAAATTTTGAAAACTTACTAAGGGAAAATATCCCTTCGGATTGAATTTATTAACATTTTCAATTGCCACTGGCACAATCAACGCATTGGGAGATTTTTTCATTAAAATCGCAATCCCTCCAACCGCAAATGGCTTCATTGTACCCGTGCGAGAGCGTGTTCCTTCAGGAAAAATACAGGCTGAAAAGTTGGTTTCCTCTATCATTTTGCCCAATTTTGCAATTTCCACCACTGCCTGTTTCCCATCCTCACGGTCAATTAGAGCGGCTCCACTTTTTTGTAGATTATAAGAAATTGAAGGAATACCTTTTGATAATTCTCGCTTTGAAACAAAGACGGGAAAGTTTTTTCTGAGAAACCAAATCATGCCAATAATATCAAAAAGGCTTTGATGATTTGCCACAAAAATAATGGGACGATTGGTGGGTAAATTAGTGTTTGCAACAAATTTGATACTCGTTCCTAAAATTATTGTTCCATAAAGTAAAAAGAAATTCATAATATGGATTAATTTTTGGTGTATTTGTTGTCCGAAAATTTTAAAAAAGATGATTTGTAGAGGATGGAAAATGATTAATATGAGGAAGAAATACACCAAATAGAGCGTACTGAGAATGTAATCAAGAATTTTTTTCATATAATTTTAGGATGCGGTTTAGGGCATATTCGTTTTGATGTGATCAAAGAAATGCTAAATTACAAAACCTTTGTGAAAATTCTAAAGGAAAAACTTTCATAGCATTGATTTCCAACAAAAGATTAAATTATAATTGACGAGAATCCATTGTTATTCCTTAAATCAGTCATTTTCAGTACCTTTGTCAAAGCCATTAAAACCAAAAATGAACGAAGATTTAGCTTTTTTTCAAAAATACTTTCCAGTAAATACGACAGATTATTGTTTCAATTTATGGAAAGAATATCAATTCAAATTCAAGGTAACTCGCCCACGGCAATCCAAGTTGGGTGATTACTGTTACAGACGTGATAAAGGTCACCAAATTACGGTAAACGGCAATCTGAATCAATACTCTTTTTTAGTAACTTATATTCACGAAGTGGCTCATTTACAGACCTTTAAGCAGTTTGGAAACAAGCCTGAACCTCATGGAAAAGAATGGAAAAGATATTTCAGAGAAACGTTTCAACCGTTGTTAAAATCTGAAATTTTACCTGTGGAATTGATTATTCCTTTAACTGAATATCTCCAAAATCCAGCCGCTACTACGCAAGGAGCAAAGCCATTAATGAATGCTTTGAGGCAATTTGACATAAACAATGATTTGGATTCGATTGTACTTACAAGTGTAGGAGCAGGAGAAAACTTTGAATTGAATGGTCGTATTTTTACGAGAGGAGAATTGCGTAGAACTCGTTTTCTGTGTACTGACCACCAGAGTGGTAAACGATATGTAATTGCTTCAAATGCTTTGGTGAAAAAGGTGTGATCTTAACAAAGCAGCCAAGTTATACTGATTTCAAGTATTCAATACGTATAAATTTCAAACGGAAGCCTTCGGTTTTTCACCGAAGGCTTCCGTTTGAAACTAATATTATTTTCTACAAAATATGCTTCATGTAAGTATTCAAATCCTTATCCCCACGTCCTGAAAGATTAATTACAATCGTCTCATCTGGTTTTGCTCCTAAATATTTCAAAACCGACATCGCATGAGCCGTTTCGAGTGCGGGAATGATGCCTTCCAATTGTGAAAGTTCCAACGATGATTCAAGTGCCTCTTCATCGGTAATGGCATAAAACTCTGCCCGTTTGGTTTCCCATAAATTGGCGTGCATCGGTCCAATGCCTGGATAATCTAATCCTGCTGAAATGGAATGCGGTTCAACTACCTGACCGTCAGGTGTTTGCATTAGTAAACTTTTGCTGCCATGAAGAACACCCATTTTTCCTAAGAAAGTAGTTGCCGCTGACATCCCTGTTGTTATGCCGTGTCCACCCGCTTCAACTGCAATTAAACGAGTGTCCATATCATCCAAAAAATGATAAAAAGCACCTGCCGCATTTGAACCACCGCCCACGCAAGCAATCACGTAATCGGGCGTTTCTTTCCCCGTTTTTTCTAATAATTGCCATTTAATTTCTTCCGAAATAACGGATTGAAATCTCGCCACCATGTCTGGATATGGGTGAGGACCCACCACCGAACCGATGATGTAATGCGTGTCCACGGGATTATTTATCCAGTGACGCATGGCTTCATTCGTCGCATCTTTCAAAGTTTTTGAACCACTCATAGCAGGGCGAACCTCTGCCCCCAACATTTTCATACGGGCTACGTTTGGTGCTTGTCTTTCAATGTCGATTTCACCCATGTAGACAATACATTCCAAACCCATTAAAGCACAAACCGTTGCCGTTGCTACGCCATGTTGTCCAGCACCCGTTTCAGCCACAATTTTCTTTTTGCCGAGACGTTTTGCTACCAAAATTTGCCCAATCGTATTGTTGATTTTGTGGGCTCCTGTATGGCATAAATCTTCACGTTTCAAATAAATCGTAGTATTGTATTTTTCCGATAAACGCTTTGCCAAAAATAAAGGCGTTGGACGACCCACATAGTCTTTCAAAAGAGCCTGAAATTCATCTTGAAAGGCGGGTTCAGCGATGATACTGAGGTAAGAAACTCGCAATTCTTCCACGTTCGGGTAAAGCATTTCTGGAATAAAAGCTCCACCAAATTGTCCATAGTAACCTTTTTCAGTTACGTTGTATATTGATTCTGTTGTCGTAGTCATTTTTTAAAATAGTTTTCAATTAATTCATCCTCAGTCATATCAAAATGTTCAGCTATACTACTTAAAATAGCATTTAAAGTTCCTATTTTGATTGGCTTGTGATCAGGGATTGTTTCGTAATGCTCTCCGTTCAATTCTGTTTTTATTCTAATATGACTTCCTTTTTGCCTAATAATTTTATAACCAAAATGATTTTTAGGCTTTTATGAGGTCATTTGCAGTAATATCTCTGAGTATTTTCATTAGGCAAAGGCAAATACTTCTTCTTTAACAAAGTGTAAACGGATCATTTCAGGCATCTGTTCGGGGGTATCAAAATGACACTCCACAGCATCCTTTATCATTTCCTTTAACTCTTTCATAGTATCTCCCTGCGTGAAAATATTCTCACCCAAAGCCTTGGTGTTGTAACCTCCCTCGGGGTCTTCTTCGACTAAAAAGATTAATTCGTTCATATTTCGTATTCTTAAATTAAACTTCTATTAACTCAGGCTTAATAATAATCATCAATTCCTCTATTTTATCAATATCTTTCAAGGCAGGACTAATTTCAAACTTACTGTTTACATCCAATGAATGAATCTTTAATCCTTTGATTTCGAGAGCATTATGAGCATTTTCTAAATCAATGCCACCCGCCAAAAAGAACGGTTTTTCGTTGTCATATCTATTCAAAATAGACCAGTCAAATGTTGTTCCGTTACCGCCTTTTTGTTCTCCTTTTGTATCAAACAAAAAGAAATCACAATAGGGTTTATAGTTTTGAAGTTTTCCAAAATTAAAATTTTCATCTACCGAAAAAGCCTTAATAATATTTACGCCTTTGTGTTTCAGATGTTTACAAAAATCGGGTAATTCTTCCCCGTGTAATTGCACATAATCCAATTCGTATTTCTTGTACGTTTCTAAGATGTAAGCTGCCGTAGCATTCACAAAAATACCTACTTTTCGGGTTGTAAATGGAAAGGATTTTAGTAAATCTTCCTCTAATTCTTCTCTAACAAAACGACTTGATTTTTCGTAAAAAATAAAGCCCATGTAGTCAGGTTGAAGGGCTAATAGTTGACGGATATTTTCCGCCTCACGCATACCACAAATTTTTAATCTCATATATTTTAGTGGGCTTTACAGGGAAATAATTTTTAATCAACGAAGTAAACATCAATAATATTCTGCAAAGCACCTAATAATTCAGGTAAATCATTTATTGAATAACGATGGTTATCAATAATGACTAATTCATTTTCTAATTTTAAAAATACCCATTCAAAGGCATTGGTAACACATCCATACACAATTGGAGATTCTATCCCAAATTCTTTATTGAATAAAAAAGCAGCGTACATTTCTGCGGCACATTGCCCAAAACCTTCTTCAATCGTTCTATTCTTGGCTTCAACTAAACAAAAAACGGGGTCACTTATTTCAATGGCATTTGGTTTGCGAGTTAATAAAAAATCACAAATTCCGTTTAGTTCTTTCTGAGAATCTACATCGAATGAGAATCCAGAGAAAAAGGTAAATCTATTGTGATTTGTCCTTCTAATTTCTCTAAAAATTGGGGTAATCAACAACTCAGATTTGGCTTTTCTGAAAATACAGGCATTAATAGTCCTTCCTCAACATCCATCTGTAAACGTTCAGATGGCATGATTTTGTTCAAGGGAAGATGAAATAGATCATCACGATGATATTCAATTCCAAATTTTCTTTGAAGCCTAGATAATGTAAAATCTGAGTACGCCATTTTGCTTTTTAGTTTGTACAAATTTACTAAAAAATCAGCAAATTTTATTGGAGAAATTTTCTACAAATTAGCAATCAAATCTGCCAAAGCCTTCGCAGGATTCTGAGTTTTCATAAAAGTTTCTCCCATTAAAAATCCTTGGTAACCTGTTGATTTCAAGAGTTTTATGGTCTCAATTTCTGAAATGCAACTCTCAGAGATTTTGATACAATTCTTTGGAATTTTATTGGCTAATTCCAAAGAGGCATTGACGTTTTGTTCCGAAAAATTTTTGAGGTTTCGGTTGTTTACGCCTACCACGTCTATGTGTTCGCAAAGGCTACGATTTAGTTCTTCTTCATCATGAATTTCCAAAAGCGTTTCCATGCCTAATTCCTTCGATAATTTTCCTAATTCTTTGATTTTCAGCGGACTAAGATTGGCAGCAATTAGCAAAATGACATCCGCTCCCAACGATTTTGATTCAATGATTTGGTATTCATCAATCATAAAATCCTTCCGAATCATCGGGATGGTTGGGTTCGCTTTTCTGGCTCTCAGAAAATCATCATCAGACCCTCCAAAGAAATCAATATCCGTCAAAACGGACAAACACGCTGCTCCCGCTTGCACATACCCAAGCGTAACTTCCTCGGGTGTAACGTTGGCATTGATAATTCCTTTTGAAGGAGATTTTCGTTTAAACTCCGAAATTATTCCACTTGAAGCGGGATTTAACAAACTGGTTTTCAGCGAATTAGTGATTTTGGCGAAATAGCCTTTCATTTCTAATGTTGATATGGAAACCTGCAATTTTCGCTCGGCAACTTCTTGTGTTTTTCGGTTGATTATTTTATCTAAAATGGTCATTCTTCGTAGGTTTTAGGTTTTAGGTTTTAAGGATTCTACTGAAACCTGACCCCTAAAATCTCCTTTACTTAATTATCAAAAACTCGGGATAAATCTATTTGTAAATCTGGAAATACGGTAGAGGTTAAAATATCTTCATCCGTAACGGGTTGTAAGCCAATGTATTTGCCCGCTTCGTTCAAAATATATACTAAAACACATTTATCATTTGGTTCAACTAACCAATACTCTTTTACGCCATTTTCTTCATAAACATCATACTTTTCTCTCATTTCTTTGCGTGTATTGCCTGGCGAAAGTATCTCAATCATTAGATCAGGAGCTCCTACACAGCCTTTTTCGTCTAATTTGTCCAAGTCACAAATCACACAAATATCAGGTTGAACAACGGTATGGACTTTATCTGAGTTACTTCTCTTCAAAGGAGTTAGCCGCACGTCAAAGGGGGCTGAATATGCTTCACATTGTTTGGCCTCAAGAAAATTTGCTATCTTATTAAAGAGTTTTCCAGATACTTTCTGATGTATCCGTGCGGGGGCAGCCATTGGAAAGATTTTGCCTTTGATAATTTCAAGGCGTTCATCGAATGTCCACTTTAAATAATCGGCATACGTATAAGTGCCATTGAGGTCTAATTGGTCGAATGTCATAGTTCTACAAATTTTTTGAACGAATTTAAGGCTTTTCCACTGATTAAAGATTCTTTTGCCATCAAAACCGCATCTGACAAACTCAAATCATCATCAGCACAATATAAGGCAGTAGCGGCGTTTGCCAACACTACTTCCGTTTGGGCTTTTGTTCCTTTATTTTCGAGAATAGAAATCAAGATTTTTGCCGATTCTTCGACGTTATTTCCACCGTGTAAATCCTCTTGTTTACATTTTGTGAAGCCCATTTGTTCGGGTGAAAACGTTTCTTTTCCTCTTTTAGTAATTAATTCAAAGTCAGAAGTTAAGGAAATTTCATCGTAGCCATCTAAACCGAATAAAACGCCAAAATTGCCTTCGGTTTTCTGAAATAATTCTCCATAGATTCCTAAAATTTCTTGGTTGTAAACGCCTGTGACTTGTTTTTTTACTTGGGCGGGGTTCAAAATTGGTCCGAGCATATTGAAGAAAGTTTTCATGCCTAATTCCTTCCGAATAGGTCCCACAAAACGCATGGCTGGATGAAACAGTGGTGCATGAAGAAAACAAATGCCTGCCGACTCAATTTTAGATTTCAAATAGCTTTCGTCATTGGTAAATTTTACGCCCAAATATTCCAAAACTGTCGAAGAACCCACCGAAGAGGAAACGCCATGATTGCCATGTTTTGCCACATTTTGTCCTGCACCCGCTACTATAAAGGAAGAGGTCGTAGAAATATTGAAAGTATCTTTTCCATCGCCACCCGTTCCGCATACATCCATGGGTGAAAATTCGGATAAATCTACGGTCAAAGCCAAGTTCAACATCGCATCACGGAAGCCTTCTAATTCGTCAGCCGTAATGGATTTCATCATGTAAGTG
>JAYUIP010000744.1:0-1559 GCA_043765945.1 Arcicella sp. | reverse complement strand
CCAATAACACCACGCTTTATTTTGCTGCCAATAATGGCATAAGTGGCGTTGAATTATGGAAGTCGGATGGAACAACGGCGGGAACGATGATGGTCGTACATATGAACGCAGATAGTAACCCCCAAAATTTGACCTTCCTTGGAACCCAATTATTTTTCTCAGCCACTAAAATCATTGACCTTGACGGACCCGTTAATTTTGGGCGAGAACTCTGGCGAACCGATGGAACAGTTGAGAATACGATTATGGTAAAAGACATCAGACCCTCAAATATTTATACCCCAGATGCCATTTCAAGCCAATTTACAGGAAAGTTTCCCGTGGTTGGTTCTACTTTGTTTTTTCCCGCAAACAATGGAATCAATGGGTTAGAACTTTGGAGAACAGATGGCACATTTAATGGAACACAAATGGTTGTGGATTTATTTCAAGGCATTGATGATGGACTTGCAAATGAGTCGATGTATGTGAATCCGACTTCGGGAATTGTCTATTTTACAGGTACAAACGGACAAAAAGGGCGGGAAATTTACTCGTTCAAACATTGCCCGACAACGCTTAATATTACCACGACTGTACAAACCCAAAACCAAAAACAACAGGCATCTTCAATGCTCATTTCTTCGAGCAATATTGACAATACCGACTACACGCTTTATGATTTAAAGGTTCAATATCAGGCAGGAAATGGAATTGATTTACAGCCTGGTTTTTTTGTAACGAGTTTAAAGAATCATCCAAATTCTGTCCCAAATTTCACAACGTTTTTTACTGCTCAGATTGGAGGCTGTAATTAAGTCATTTGATTTTGCATTTTTTGATGTAGGAACGAATGCTATTCGTCCCTACATCAGTTACTTTGCAAAGTTGTTGTACAGCAAATATCTTTAAAAACAAAATATCAATCATCATGAAAAAGTTATTTATCTCTCTATTATTTGCTTGTTTTTGCTTTATTCAAGCATCATTTTGTCAGTCACCCGTCGGTTTTCCTGATGGAATTATTGTGGGAGCAGGCGTGAATATTCCCGCAGGGAGCTTCTATAAAATGGCAGTTGGGGGTGGAATTATTACGGAGAAAGTGCGTGTAGCAACGAATGGAACGCCGTTTTGGGCAGATTTTGTGTTTGAGCCAAGTTATGAACTTCGCCCACTTTCGGAGCTTGCCCAATACATAAAACTGTATAAACATCTTCCCGATATTCCTTCAATCGCCGAAGTTACCAAAAACGGAATCGACTTGGCAGAAACCCAGGCTCTTTTACTCCAAAAAATAGAAGAATTAACACTTTATGTAATTGAACAAAATAAAAAAATTGGAGAATTGGAAAGGAAAATGAGGAAAATTTCTCGGAAAAAATTAGTGAAATAATTGATGGATTGTTTCACTAATCCTTAAATTCTAATCACTATTTACCCCAAATCTGTAAAATCAAAATTATCTTCGCCCACATTCTTTTTGAGCGTATCAAGAATCTTCTGAACATTGTCGTAAGGTCCTGAAAAATAGTGCGGTCTTCCATCCATTCCAAATTCAAATTCTATCAATTCTACATCTT
>JAYUIP010000743.1:0-1561 GCA_043765945.1 Arcicella sp. | reverse complement strand
TATTGGCAACTTTGGCGGCTTCAACCCACTCTTGAATTTCCGTCCAAGTCTCGGGGTCATGGTGCAACACGCCCGTAATTTGATGGAATTTAATCCCCCCCCGATGAAAAACATTGGCAATTTCGGGTACTGGACAAGCCGAACAATACTTCAACCATTCGCCCGTCATCTGGGTACGATTGGTCATTGCGTTGAAATTTTCGTAGTCAATATGAGTTTGGGGCGATAAATTGAGAATAATTACGGGGACTTTCGCTCGCTGAACCACGGGCAAAACCGTTGAAGAAAGGGCATAAGTGGTTGCATACAAGAAGATTATGTCTACATCGGCTTGGCGAAATTGATGTCCTGCATCGGTGGCTTTTTCGGGCGTATCAATGAGACCCAAATTAACAATCTCGACCTCAAAAGCACTCAGTTTTTCAGCTACCATTGCTACATAACCTTCTAAATCAGTTTTTAAGCCATCAAATTGACTCCAATAGGCTTCCAGACCAATGCCAAATAAACCTACTTTTAACGGATATTTTTGTTTCATTTTTCTGATACTTTCAATAATTGAACTGGTCCTAATAAACCCGAAGGCTCTAATTTCCAATCTGTTTTTATGGTAATATTTGTTTGGGTAAAACGTTCATTTTGTGGTTTTCCACGGTCGCCAATTAAACGATTTCGCCAAGTATTTACCACTTCAATTTCGAGAATATTCCCTTTTTCTTTCAACATACCCGCCACCGAAACCCGATAAGGCGGACACCACAGAATCCCCAAATCCTTTCCATTGAGTTTCACTTTGGCAATTCCAACGTCTTTTACGATGCCTAAGTCAATAGCCCCGAAGCGACGGTCGCCCCAGCCCCCAGAGGGGGAGTTACTATCGAATGTAATTTTATATTTTGCTGTACCAGAGTAATATTTTATACCTTCATCGGGATGATTTGTCCAGCTAATGAGTGAATCCATTTTAATGGTTTTACCACCCCATTTTGAATCAAAATCAACTTCCCAAGAGCCATTGAGGGTTTGATTTTCGTTAATATGCTTGCTTAGTTTTACGTCGTATTTTTTTGTTCTCCCTCTGGGGGTTAGGGGGCAGAATACAACAAAAACCGACCCGTAAGGATTGAAGGATAAATCAACAAAAGTTCTTCCTTTTTCTTCGTAAAAATTCGTTGCCTTCGTGATTTCGCCCGTAACGGCATCCCATAATTCGGGCTGTTTTCCCGTGATTCTGAAAGCGGCTTTTAGCGATAATGATTCCTTATTTTGATTACTGATAAAATAATAGTCCATATTTTCAAGTTGTCGATGAATATAATCAAACGCTTTTCCTTGGGGTTTTTTAATAAATTCACAATCGGGTAAAATGCCTTTGTTTTTTAGGGCTTCCTTTGCCGTCAATGGGCGAATCTGATTTACCCCTACTTTCCAAAGTTGTTCCGTAATATTTTTAAGCTCTTTCTCCGCCTCCGAACCACCCACTAAACTGGCGGTGGTCAGTGGTTTTTCGCCAATAATCGTTGCTCCATTTTCAAACAATTCTTTCACTTTTCGCAAGGCT
>JAYUIP010000742.1:0-1561 GCA_043765945.1 Arcicella sp. | reverse complement strand
TAAAATTCATCATTCCCGAAGCAAATAGAGCCTTCGTTTGTGAGCGTGTAAAGTGTGCAAACAACTTTCCAATTGGGCTTTCAGACGGGGAATCTGTGGAGGTTGACGGCTTCAAAATTTATGGGGTTCCAGCGGCTCATAATACCATTGAAAGAGACGAAAATGGTAAGCTAAAATTCATGGGATTTGTGGTTGAATTTGGGGGTTATAAAATCTATCATTCAGGCGATACGCTTTGGTATGATGGCATTGTGGAAACGTTGAAACCTTTTCAAGTTGATGTAGCATTCTTGCCCATCAACGGTAACAAACCCGAAAGACGAGTGGCGGGCAATTTGAACTACACAGAGGCAGTGCAATTAGCCAAAGAAATCAACGCAAAACTCACCATTCCGCATCATTATAACCTCTTCGATTTCAACACCGAAGACCCACAGAGTTTTGTTCAAGAGGCTGAAAGAGAGGGGATTGTGTTTAAGATTTTGGGGATTGGGGAGGGAGTGTTAGTTTTATAGATGATGTTTGAAATGTCTTCACAAACGCAGCTAAGTAATTTTTCGTTGAGCCAATTTTAGCACTAAGTAAAATATATTTAATAAAGTAAAACTCAATATTTGTAAATAATTCAGAATTATTGTAGTAAATTTATCTCCAAATAAACCCAATTAGCCAGTCACATCTGCCCAAATTAAAACCACAATAAAATGAACCCAGAATCTTCCTACAATCACTTTATTATTGAAGTAAAAAATCAAATTGTTCATAGTCGTTATTTGGCGGCTCGCTTGGTTAATCGTGAGCAATTGTTACTATATTTCATCATCGGAAAACGATTATCTGAAAAGGTTTCTTCCGAAAAATGGGGTACAAAAGTTATTGAGCAAATAGCGGTTGATTTGCAAAAAGAATTACCTGGATTGAGAGGGTTTTCATACAGGAATATGATGAAAATGATTCAATTTTCTAAGGAATATTCGCAAATCCAATTTCTGCCGTTATCAACGGCAGAATTACAAAATATTGATAATCAGGATATTATAATTAGGCAGTTATTAACGGCAGAATTAGAAGGGCTTACTCCTGAACTATTTTTTGGAGTAGGATTCACACAACATATTGTCCTATTAAACAAATGTAAAGAATGGAAACAAAGACTTTTTTACATCAAAAAGACCGTTGAAAATCATTGGACAGTTGAAATGCTGGAATGGCAAATAAAGACGAATCTTTTTCAGAAACAAGGCAGTACGATTCAGAGTAATTTTGAGAATACTTTGCCTCTTCCGCTTCAATTGAACTCAACTTTGGCTTTTAAGGATGAATATTTATTGGATTATATCAATGTTGAAACGAGTGATGAAAGAGTCGTTGAAAAGGGGATTGTCAATAATATCAAGGAGTTTATTATGAAGATGGGGAAAGGTTTTTCATTTATTGGAAATCAACATCGTTTGTTAGTGGATGAGGATGAATTCTTTGTCGATTTGCTATTTTACAACAGAATATTGAAATGCTTGATTGCCTTTGAACTCAAAAAAGGCAAGTTCAGACCGCAAGATGC
>JAYUIP010000741.1:0-1562 GCA_043765945.1 Arcicella sp. | reverse complement strand
ATTTTAATCACAATTTTTGAGGTGGGCATGATTATACTTGTTTAAACCAATTTCCACTCCAAAGCCTTCACAACGGCTTCCGAAGCAGAATTGACGTGAAGTTTTTCGTAAATATTCTTTACGTGCGTATGCACCGTATTGAAACTAATATTGCAGGCATCGGCAATCATTTTATAACTCATTCCCTTCGTCATACACCCTAAAATTTCTTTTTCTCGGTTCGTGAGGGCTATGAAAGTTTGGTGTGCCGTGGTATTTTGACTTTGAAACATCGCCAAAACCCTTGCCGCAATATTAGGTGAAAGTGACGAACCCGAAGCATAAACATCTTTTATGGCTTGCACATATACCTCTGGGTCAGGGCTTTTTACGATGTAACCATTTGCCCCCGCACATATTGCTTGAAAGATTCTTTCATCGTCTTCATGGATGGTCTGAATCAGTATTTTAGTGTCTGGATAGAGTTTTTTTATGTCGAGCGTTGCCTCCAAACCGCTCACATGAGGCATCTGAATATCCATCAAAATCACATCGGGTTTGTGTTTTTTAATTGCCCACAAAGCATTTCGGGCATCACCAAAAGCTCCTGCCATCATAAAATCCTCGCTACTTCCCAAATACATGGCAAGACTATCACGAAGGTTTTTATTATCTTCAAATATCACGACCCGAATCATAAGATTTCCAATTAGAAATTTTAAAAATAATCTATTTATCATAACACAAAGCTATCGGGCGTATTTTAAGTAGAAAATCCCCAATATAGGTGACTAATTATCAACAATCACACTTAATAAAATAGTTGTTCCTGTTCCAATTTCTGAAATTATTTTTATCTTCATGTCATATTCTTCGGCTCGTTGTTCAAAGTTTTGCAAGCCGTTTCCATCAAAAATTTCATTGGTATCAAATCCAATTCCATCATCCTCAATTCGTAAAAAAACTCGGTTTTTCTCATTCCAAATTTTCACATTGGTCTTGCTGGCTTGGGCGTGTTTCACAATGTTGTTGATACTCTCCTTAAAAATCAAATAGGCGTTCTTCCGTTGATCCATTGAAAATAAGTTTTTATTGCTAATTATCTGATTATTAAAAGTTAATGAAATATTTTTTGCCCCCAAAACCTGCGTAGCAAAGCCTTTCATTTTCAGCATAAATTTTTGAAAATCATCGTTTTTTGCTTGAATAGCCCAAATGGTATCTTGCATCAACTGAACAGATTCGGTTGAGTTTGAAGTGATTCTGTCTAATATTGGATTGAGTTCTTTGGGGGATTTTTTACGTAATAATTCTACAAAAATGGCAATAGCATTTAGGTTAGAACCCACCTCATCGTGCAAATCTGCCGCAATACGATTTCTAATTTCTTCAACTTTTATTTTTTGTCTGAGGTTATAAATGGAAAAGAAATACGCCCCAATGCCTATCAAAGTCAAAACATAAAAAACCATGGAAGGCAAAAACCACCACTCTTGCCAAAAGACTTGACTAACATTAATTGGTAAACTAAAAATCACTTTATCATCAGACCCTTTTGTACTAATTTCTAAGGAATATTTACC
>JAYUIP010000740.1:0-1563 GCA_043765945.1 Arcicella sp. | reverse complement strand
TCACTTCATGGCAATTGGAGAAGTTATTGGAAGTTTATCAGCAACGATTTAGAATGACAATAAGTGAAAATTCAATTGACGATATTATTACTTGAAACTTAACTAAACCTTCCTTATTTATCCTCCTTTTCACCGATAATAACAGTCCTCCAATTTATTAAATGGGTTAATGACCCTGAAAACTCAAATACGGTTCTTTAATAACTTCTTATACGGGACTTTATCAAGGACATCTTCATTAAATAGCTCCAAAACAAAATAATAATTCGTTAATATTCTGGAAATCATAAGATTATAGTAAATGTCGAAATTTGTATTATAAAATTCGACACAAATGAAAACCGTCAAACAATACAAAACCATAATAATTTCTGATGTTCACTTAGGTTCTGAAGGCTCAAAAGCCAAGGAGGTTACCTTGTTTTTAAAATCTGTAACCTGTGAAACATTAATTATGAATGGGGATATTATCGACGGTTGGCAACTCAAAAAAGGAGGTTCTTGGAAGAAAAAACATACCGCATTTTTCAGGATTATCCTTAAAATGATAGAAAATCAACATACCAAGGTGGTTTATCTACGAGGTAATCATGATGATTTTTTAGATCAAATTATTCCTTTTTCTCTCGGTAAGTCATTTAATATTCAGCGAGATTATATTCTTAAATCAGGCAAAAAGAGTTTTCTAATCATTCACGGCGATATTTTCGACTCCGTGACTTCCAACATGAAGTGGCTTGCCTACTTAGGGGATGTAGGTTATACTATCTTGTTGACCTTCAATAAGTTATACAATCAATATCGTGCTTGGCGTGGCTTGGAATATTATTCTTTTTCTCAACGTATAAAGCAGAGAGTGAAAGAGGCGGTTAACTATGTTTCAGATTTTGAAGAAAAATTGGTTGAACTCGCCAAAGCAAATCAATGCGAAGGTATTATTTGTGGACACATTCACAAACCCGATATTCGACAAATTGATGATATAACCTACATGAATTCAGGTGATTGGGTGGAATCATTAACTGCCTTAGTGGAAGATTATAAAGGAAACTGGGAATTACTCTATTTTCTGAATGAGAATAATTTTGAATTAGAAGACGAATATTTAGAAGAGATTGACGATGAGGCTTTTACCAATGCCAAAGGTATTTTTATGAGTGTGGCGTAAAACAAAAACCATTAAATTTTAAATAAAATGAGCAAATTCTTATTCGTAGTGCAAGGCGAAGGCAGAGGACATCTCACCCAAGCTATTTCTCTTTTTGAAATGTTGACCTCCGCAGGTCATCAGGTAGTTTCCGTGATGGTAGGGATGGATAATGAACATAATTTACCCTCTTTCTTTCAAGAGAAAATTTCTGTAAAAATAGAAACTTTCCCAGCTCCGAGTTTAGTTTATGGTCAGACAAAAGCAGTGAAGGTGTGGGATACCATTAGTACTCATTTGAAAAAATTGCCAAAATATCGTAAAAGTGTGCAATTCTTAGCTCAAAAAGTGGAAGAATATCAACCCGATGTAATTGTTAATTTCTACGATATGATTTGCGGCTTATATGCTCAATT
>JAYUIP010000739.1:0-1564 GCA_043765945.1 Arcicella sp. | reverse complement strand
TGAATTTTATTATTTTAATTTCTCCTAAATAATACCGTAATGCTCCTGTGTCTTTTTTGAAGGAAACAATAATTCCGAAAAGTAGTAATAAGCCTAACCCTGTAAGTATTGCAGTATTACGAATTTTTTTATCTTGTTTAGAATTGAGTTCATCAATACCTTCCAATAAAAATTCACCTATTGTTGTATCTTTTCTAAATTTACTGTTCTCGCAAAAACGAACTATTTCATCATAATTCTTATAATTTTCTTTATTAATAATGATTTTTCTCTCATGATTTTGAATCATTAAACGGTAGTATTTAGTCCCTTTTTTTGTAGTCTCATATTCATTCCATGCTACTGAGCTATCACACTCAATTTCACCAATATATTCATTTTTGTGGTCAGTAACCACGATGTTCTTGTTTGAGAAATAGTATGTCTTCTTGAAAAAATCAGAAAATGCAAATATTAATACTACAATAAGTATTAACGAAACGATACATCCTAACCAACTTACCACCACAATCATTTGGGCATAAAAACATAGTGATGCTATCATGAAAATAATCAGTAGGGATATTGAAAAAAAACGATTTTCCCATTCTGAAACCAAAACTGTATCTTCTTGCATTTTTATATCGTCCATTTATAAAATCCCCTCTAAATCCTCCAATCTAATAAATTCCCCACTTTGCGTTTTCATTCGTTGCGTTCCTGCATAAATCACATATTCCGATGATTGTACTTTTTCATTGGCGAGAGATTTCCAATATTTTAAATTTTTGAAAGAATCTTTTGACATTGTCATTGAAGATTTTACTTCAAATACTTTTAATAAATTGGGCGTTTCTACCAAAATATCTACCTCTTTTCCTATATGGTCTTGCCAGAAATAGCATAGTGCTTCTTTACCTTGATTGTAATGAAATTTCAATATTTCTGTCAATACCAAATTCTCAAATAATCCTCCTCTCAAATAATGACTTTCTACTTGTTCGACTTCCTGAATATTCAATAATGAACAAGCTAATCCCGTATCATAAAAGTACATTTTGGGCGATTTCGTAAGCCTTTTGTTGAAATTTTCATAATGGGGTGGCAATAAATAAAGCACATAACTTGCCTCCAAAACCGAAATCCATGATTTAATCGTATTTACCGCCACACCACAATCATTTGCCAAAGATGAGTAATTCAATACCGTTCCAATTCTGGCAGCACATAGTTTTAGAAATCGTGTAAAAAGGCTTAAATCACTCACATTTTTCAAAGTTTTTACGTCTCTTTCCAAATATGTTTGAATGTAATTTGGATAAAAATCTATTGGATTAATATTTTTATCGTAAAGTCTTGGATATAATCCTTTGAAAATTAGATTATTAATAGATTTTTGTTCAAATTCAGAATGCTGAATTTCTGAATAACTGAAAGGCAACAATTTAAAAAGTGCCACTCTTCCAGCTAACGATTGTGTAATTTTTTCCATCAATAAAAAATTCTGAGAACCTGACAGAATAAACATTCCAGCTTTATCAGAAGCATCCACAATTGTTTGGAGATATGAAAACAGTTCTGGTAC
>JAYUIP010000738.1:0-4656 GCA_043765945.1 Arcicella sp. | reverse complement strand
CAACTTCCTCAATATCAGAGAGTTTGGTTAAATCTAAATCAGACAAACCTGAAGATTCTATGTCAGCAATCATAGATTTAAACTTGGCTCCAAACACCATCTCACGGGCGTGATATGATATGCGGGAGTGAACGGTTTGATTGAAGGTATCTTCGGTTGCTCTTATCAAAATCAAAAACTCGGCATCACGACTTAATAATTCTTCTTTACCTAATCCAAACATGGGACTTTCTTGAGTAATCGGGTGAACAACTGTCCAGTTTGTTGGGAAGAAATTTACTCTATTTCGCTCTAATTTTAAAGCATAATATCGTCTTACTTCCTTGCCATTTGCTTGTAATTCCAAAATTGACATCGCCACTTCCACTTGCAAATCAATCAATTGATTGGCTCTTTCATTTACTATCCTAAACATAAAGGCGGTGGTGTCTAAGTATGGAGCAATGATGGCTTTATCGGAATATAAAATGTGGGCAACGGGTCTTGAAAACCGCCCGTAGAGCAAACTGGTAGCCAAAGCAAAAATTAACAAGCCTAATAAAGATTCAATTGCCGCCACTGAACTTGCCCCAAAACCAATGGGTGCAATGCGTCCGTAACCAACCGTTGTGAGGGTTTGTGAAGAGAAAAAAAAAGCATCCATGAACTTGCTTCCACGAGAAGTAAGGTCAGCACCTTGTAGATTTTCAATGCCTACGATTTCATAAATTCCTGCAAAAATGAAGTTTAAAAGTAAATAAAATGAAACGACTACAGCGAAAAACCTTCCCCACGAACACACCATCAAACGATTGAAAATATTGAGCCTACTCCAAAATGTTCCACCACTTCGTTTTACGTTGAAACTGCCGTCACGGTTCAGCAATCGAGTGTCGTGGTCGTTTACTTGCGTACCAAAGCCTAAATCTTTGCGGTTCTCTTCGGCTTCAACGAGTTTGTCTATTTTAGGTTTTTTTAAATTCATAATTTTGCAGTTTCGGTACGTATTTAACCGATTTCAAGAATTTTTCGTTTCAATAATAAAAATTTGGAATGTTTTGTTTTGGAAAATATTGATAATCACATACAAACAACTACAAAAACAATTATTTTTGTCTGGAATTACATCGCAACGGTCGTATTATTTTTTAATCATTAATTCAATATGAAGATTTTTATCTTAACGTTAATCGCCTCATTATCAATTACTTTCATCGCACAATCGCAGGTAACTTCTGCCCACGCTGGACAAAAAATTCAATGGATGACGCTTGAACAAGCCTTTGCCGCCACTCAAAAAGAACCCCGCAAAATTATGGTGGACATCTACACGGGTTGGTGCGGATGGTGCAAGGTGATGGATCAACGTACTTTTACGAATGAAAAAGTAGCCGATTTTGTGAGTGAGAAATTTTATGCCGTGAAATTAGATGCAGAAATAAAAGATACCATCATCATCGGAACGCAAAAATATATTTGGCAAAATGGCTATAATCAGGCAGGAGTGGCACTTTTACAAGGAAAAATGTCTTTCCCAACGATAGTATATTTAGATGAAAAATTCAATATGATTCAGCCCGTTCCTGGTTTTCAGGAGGCTCCACAGTTTCATCAGGTAATCACTTTTTTTGGTGATAATCATTATAAAAAAGGAAATTGGGAGGCGTATCAAAAAGATGTTTATCCAAAACAATACGGACAACCCGTTGTGGCAGAGGTTAAGAAGTAGCTTTTCAGTTGGCAGTATTTAGTGGGTAGTTGGCAGTAGCGTTTGCCCTCATTTGCTGAGATATAACAAAAAAGTGGTCAGGACATAAATCTTGACCACTTTTTTGCTGTTGCTGCAACATTGACTGTTTATTAAAACTCAAAAATTCATTCCATCAATATCATTCACCGAAACCACGTACTTTGATTCATTATTTCCTAAACGTACTTTCAAATGATAATTTCCTCCTGCCAAGTAATATAAAGGTTTCAAAACTCCCGTCTGCGTGGCTTCGCTGTATTTATAATCGCATGGAATGCCCATACCCGTTTCAGTCGTCAAAATTGGAATTAATCTACTATCACCCGTTTTGATATGAATAACATTGTTTTCTTCGGTTTGTAAACATTTTACCATCTCTTGTGGTGCTGGAAGTGCTTCCAAAGTGATTTTAACGGAAGCATAAATGACAGTTTTGTCCGTTTCATCTTCTTCCAAGATGCGGTAATATTTTGTGCCAATGTAAGACCGTCCATCAACAAAAGTATATAGTTGTCGTTCGTCTTGACCAGTCTGAACTTCCACCTCTTTCAAATCAAAAAATGTCTCTTTGTCGTGACTGATCTGAATAATATACCGTTTTGCCTGATGCCCAATCGCACTTACCCAAGATAATTTTGCCTTATAATTCTCATCAAGAAAAATTTTTAACGAAATCTTAGAATTATTAACTGATTTTATTGGTTCAGCCTTTTTCAATGCTGCCATTGGCATTACCAATTTTAATCCATCAAAAGGCTTAACATCAAACAACTTATAATCTTTATTAATTAATAATCTGAATGGTTTTGCTGGAATGGCAAAAGTAGCATTAATGAGAAAAATCATCAAAGCGAAGGAAAGGATTGTTTTTTTCATCTGTTATTTTACAACTTGTTAGTGTACCCAAATAATTAACAAAACCTGTACCAAATCTTACAAACTCATCAAAATATTCTTAATATCTGCTCGTTGTTGGTAGTTTTCATCAAAATGCACGAATTCAATCTTCCCATTTTGACCAATTACGTAGGTTGCTGGCACGGGCAACATCCAATCACCTTGTTGTTTTTCCAAATCCAACCCGTAACCTTTATATTTAGTTTTCATATCATCCGTTAACGAATAAGCAACTTTCCAATCTTTCATAATCTTGCGGTCTTTATCGTAAACAATTGAAAATGAAGACTTTGTCTTTTCAACAGTTTTGCTAATTGATTCTTCTGTCTCGGGTGTAATGGCAATTACGGTTGCATTTTTCGCCGTAAATTCTGGTAAAGTTGCTTCTAACTCACTCATGTATTTATTGCAATATCCACACCAAGCACCACGATAGAACATCACGATAACTTTCCCGTTTTTTATCAATTCTTTCAAATTCACCATTTTTCCTAAATGGTTTTTACCCATTAAGTTAGGGGCGGAATCTCCAATTTTAAATGCCGTTGGCTTGTCCTGTGCAAAGGATGACAAGATGCTAACAGTCAACACAATTGTTAATAGTTTCTTCATATTTTGAATGATTTTTGATATAATAAAAAACAAATATGTTTGAATTTATCTTAGGATAATGTAACATGGCTGACAAATAAAAAATTGTTTTTACAATCCATTTTTAAGCCTTATTTTTACGTCATAAAACAATCTAACGGGCTGATTTTGTGAATATTCCAAGAATTTTTTGAAAGATATTCAATCAGGTTACGCACCCCGTTCATCATTATATCATTCAATCATTAAAAACCGATGACAACAGCAACCTTCACACTCGAAAGAGACCTTGAAATTTTTAATTTAATTAATCAAGAAGCACACCGTCAAGAATACGGTTTGGAATTGATTGCTTCTGAGAATTTTACCTCAAAACAAGTCATGGAAGCCCAAGGCTCAGTTTTGACCAATAAATATGCCGAAGGACTTCCAGGCAAACGTTATTATGGAGGTTGTGAAGTGGTTGATCAAGTAGAAAATATCGCCATTGACCGTGCCAAAGCACTTTTTGGAGCATCATGGGCAAACGTTCAACCACATTCGGGAGCCCAAGCAAATGCGGCGGTTTTCTTATCGTTTTTAAATCCAGGTGATAAAATTCTTGGGTTCAATCTTGCTCACGGAGGACACCTTTCGCATGGTTCGCCTGTGAATTTTTCGGGTAAATATTTTCAAGCATTTTTCTATGGCGTTGAGCAAGAAACAGGTTTGATTGATTGGGATAAAGTGGAAGCAACCGCTTTGAAAGAACAACCAAGATTGATTATTTGTGGAGCATCAGCCTATTCTCGTGATTGGGATTATGCACGTTTGCGTTCAATTGCGGATGAAATTGGGGCAATTTTATTAGCCGACATTTCTCACCCATCTGCCTTGATTGCCAAAGGACTATTGAACGACCCAATGCAACATTGCCACATCGTTACAACCACAACCCATAAAACTTTGAGAGGTCCACGGGGCGGTTTAATTATGATGGGAAATGATTTTGTAAACCCATTTGGCTTAACAACCTTGAAAGGTGAATTGAAAATGATGTCGGCTTTATTAGACGGTGGCGTTTTCCCAGGAACTCAAGGCGGACCTTTGGAACACGTAATTGCGGCAAAAGCCATTGCATTCGGAGAAGCCATGACCGATGATTTCCAAGAATATGCCGAGCAACTACAACGCAATGCGAAAGTGATGGCTCAGGGATTTGTGGATAAAGGCTATAAAATTATTTCAGGAGGAACAGATAATCACTTGATGCTCATTGATTTACGTCCAAAAGGATTGACAGGTAAATTAGCGGAAAATACGTTGGTGAAAGCAGATATTACCATCAACAAAAACATGGTTCCATTTGATGATAAGTCGCCTTTCGTTACGTCAGGTATGCGTGTAGGAACTGCCGCTATGACCACTCGTGGTATGAAAGAACCCGAAATGTTGCACAT
>JAYUIP010000737.1:0-1568 GCA_043765945.1 Arcicella sp. | reverse complement strand
TTAGCACGAGTAAGGTTACGCACTAAGTGTTTGGGGATACCATCAACTGGCATTATGTATGGCAAATTAATCTCAGTAGATTGTCCGCTTGATAATTCTATTTTAGCTTTTTCTGCACCTTCTTTCAAACGTTGCAATGCCATGGCATCTACACGCAAATCAATGCCTTCGTCTTTTTTGAATTCTTCTGCCAACCATTCAATAATCACTTGGTCGAAGTCGTCGCCACCCAAGTGCGTATCGCCATCGGTTGATTTCACTTCAAAAACACCATCACCTAATTCCAACACTGAAACGTCAAAAGTACCGCCACCTAAGTCAAAAACGGCAATTTTCATGTCTTTACCACCCTTGTCAAGACCGTAAGCCAAAGCGGCAGCGGTTGGTTCGTTGATGATACGTTTCACTTCTAAACCTGCAATTTGTCCCGCTTCTTTCGTTGCTTGACGTTCTGCATCATTGAAATAAGCAGGTACAGTAATAACGGCTTCTGTAACAGTTTGTCCAAGATAATCCTCGGCAGTCTGCTTCATTTTCGTTAAGATTTGAGCTGAAATTTCCTGAGGCGTATAAAGACGGTCGCCAATGCGAACCCGTGGAGTATCGTTTGAACCTTGCTCAACGGTATAAGCAATGGTTTTTAATTCGCTTCCAACTTCCGTATAACGTTTTCCCATGAAACGTTTGATTGAAGAAACTGTGTTTTTAGGATTCGTGATAGCCTGACGTTTGGCAGCATCTCCGACCTTACGTTCACCGTTGCCATTGTCTAAGAATGCCACGATTGAAGGTGTAGTACGACGACCTTCTGAGTTAGCGATTACGACTGGCTCATTACCTTCCATTACGGCTACGCAAGAGTTGGTTGTTCCTAAGTCAATACCGATAATTTTTCCCATTTTGTTTTATTATTTATTTATTTGAATAAGTTTTTAATCTAATTTTCCTTAATTTGAACAATCTTAATGCCAGTAGGATTTTTTATGACAGATTGACAGAGAAACGAATTTTTGTTGTCATACTTGCCGAGAGAGAGGTTTTTAACTGACAGAAAAATGCCTGAATTGGAATTCGTTGGATTTATGGATTCTATTTGCGAAGAATTGAAGCGTTTAATTAATTTTCTGTTTTCTTAATCCAATAATCCATAAATCTGACGAATCCAAATTCAGATAGGGTCGCTTAGACAAAATCGCACGAACAATAATCCAAAAATGAAAATATTCATCCACACAAAATTTCAAAATCCTGAAATTCAAGCATTTAAAGAGGCTTTAACGCCAAAATATGAAGTGTTTATTGGTAATGGAGAAAATTCCGAAGCAAACAAGTCCCAATTTTTGGGTTCTGATATTTGTTACGGCAATCCGCCCTTAGCTTGGGCGAATGAAACCACCAAATTGCAATGGCTTCAATTGAACAGTGCGGGACTCGACCCGTATCAGCAATTAACTGATTATCAATTCAAATTGACGAATCTGAAAGGATATTTTGGACAATCGGTGGCAGAAACTACGGTGGCAGGTATTTTGGCAGTTTATCGTAAAATAGATGAATTCGCTCGTTTG
>JAYUIP010000736.1:0-4665 GCA_043765945.1 Arcicella sp. | reverse complement strand
CAGCGGCATCGGGTGAGAAAATTAATGTAACTACTGTTTTAATTAAACGTTCTGAATTTCCAATTACCTTAAATAAAATACGTTTGATTGGTTTAGGGAAAGATACCACCATGAAAACTGAATTGGGCAACAATGAATTACAAAGAATCACTTTCTCAGTTGAAATTGCCAAAGGACAATCTTTGACGCAACCTTTTTGGTTAGCCGAAAAGAAAATGAGTAAAGGAATGTATCGAGTTGATAATCAAGAATTAATCGGTTTACCAGAAAAACAAGCAGATTTACAAGCTGAATTTTCTTTAACGATTGATAATCAACCTTTTACTTTTAATACTCCAGTAATTTTTAAATATACCGACGAAACCCGAGGTGAATTATATCGCACCTTCGAGATTCGTCCAGAGGTTTCTGCCAATATTTCTGACAAGGTCTACGTTTTTGCAGACAATCAATCAAAAGACGTTGAGGTGAATTTAAAATCTGCCAAAGCTAATGTTTCAGGTTTGGTAAGTCTGGAATTGCCAAATGGTTGGAAATCAGTTCCTGCAAATATTGAATTTAATTTGGCAAATAAATATCAAGAACAAAAAGTTGTTTTCAAAGTATCGCCTTCATCGAAAGATTCGGAAGGACAAATTAAAGTAATGGCAAAAACAGCGAATGGAACATTTGATAGAGGAATTTTGACGGTTGCTTACGACCATATTCCTCCACAAACGCTGTTTCCAATTTCAGAAGCAAAGGTTGTAAAATTAGATATTAAATTTAAAGGTAAAAATATTGGCTACATTGCAGGTGCAGGCGATGAGGTTCCAGCCGCTTTGAAACAAATTGGATATGCTGTAACTATGTTAACCGAAAAAGAATTTAATGAAGACTTATCGAAATTTGATGCAATTGTGGTTGGCGTTCGTGCCTACAATACCGAAGAGCGTTTGAAATTTTACCAAAAGAAATTGATGGAATACGTCGAGAAAGGTGGAAATATGATTGTTCAGTATCAAGTAAACAATAATCTTCAAAAAATTGATGGAGGAATGGGACCTTTTCCTTTCAAGGTGTCAAGAGAAAGAGTGACTGTTGAAGAAGCTGAAATACGCTTCTTAAAACCCGAAAGTTCGTTGCTAAATACACCAAATAAAATCACAAATAAAGATTTTGAAAATTGGATTCAAGAAAGAGGATTATATTTTGCCAATGAATGGGATCCTAAATTTGAAACAATTTTATCTTCAAATGACCCAAATGAAAAGCCTTTGGATGGTGGTTTACTTTATACGAAATACGGAAAGGGAAATTATATTTTTACGGGTTATGCCTTTTTCAGGCAATTGCCAGCGGGAGTTTCAGGAGCCTATCGTTTATTTGCTAATTTGATTTCTGTGGGTAAATAAAAATGGAACACGGATTAAACGGATTGGACACGGATATTAATAATGAATATTTATCCGTGTCCAATCCGTTTAATTCTTATTCCATTAAAAGAACTTATTTCTTTTTCCCTTTTGTCGCAACCACTGGTGCTTCTTCACCCAAACGAATACAATCTTCCAAGGTCAAATCAGCAGGAACCATATCTTTTGGAATTTTAACATTACGTTTTCCAATCTGAATATAAGGTCCATACATTCCATTCAAAACTTTAATCGTGTCATTCTCAGGAAACTCTTTCAAAAACTTATTTGCTTCGGCATCTCGTTTTTTACTAATTATTTCAACTGCCCGCTCGAAAGTAATGGTTTCTAAACTATCGGCTCTTCCTAATGAATAGAATTTCCCAGCGTGTTTCACGTAAGGTCCGAATCTACCTTTTCCAGATGAAATGGGTTCTTCTTCAAAAACTCCTATGGCACTTCCTAAATCTGCCACCTTTTTTTCTAAAATAACTTCAATAGCTCGTGCCTCTGAAATTGTAAATGGATCTTCCGATGCGGGTAAACTCGTAAATTTATCGTCGTGTTTGATGTATGGTCCCAATTTTCCTGCACCAATAATCATAGGTTTATCCTCATAAAAACCAACCTCACGAGGCAATTTAGGTAATTCCATCAGTGCCAAAGCATCTTCTAATGTAATGGTAGTAATTAATTGGTCTTTTTTCAAATTGAAAAATAAAGGCTTTTCTTCATCTTTCGTTTTTTGTTCTCCTAATTGCACATAAGGTCCAAATTTACCCAATCTGGCAGAAATCATTTTACCAGTTTTAGGGTCAATTCCAATCTCTCGTGACGAACCTACTGTATTTCTATCAATGTTCTTGCTGTCTTCAATGGTTTGATGAAATCCCGTGTAGAAATTACCAATCATTTCTGACCATTCAATTTTACCTTTAGCAATCTCATCAAATTCATCTTCAACATCAGCTGTAAATTTAAAATCTACAACGTTCTTAAAATTATCGACCAAGAAATCGTTTACCACCATTCCAACCGAAGTTGGGAATAATTTAGATTTTTCAGTACCATAATTTTCTTTATTTACCTTTTCAGTAATTTTACCATCCTTCAAAATCATTTCTCTGAAAGAACGTTCTTTGCCTTCACGGTCTTCTTTAACCACATATTCACGTTTGATAATCGTTGAAATCGTGGGGGCATACGTTGAAGGACGACCAATACCTTTTTCCTCTAAAGCCTTTACTAAACTCGCTTCTGTGTAACGAGCAGGTGGGCGAGAGAATCTTTCTGTGCCTTTCAAAACATCTAAATCTAAGATTTGTCCAATGTTTAAAGGAGGTAGCATCTTTGAGTTTTCTTCATCATCTTCATCATCTTTTCCTTCTAAATAAACTTTCAAAAAACCGTCAAATTTTACCACTTCACCCTGAGCAATTAAATCTTCGGGCGTGGTTGAAATACTAACCGTTGCCGTCGTCCTTTCCAATTGTGCATCCGCCATTTGCGAAGCGATGGCACGCTTCCAAATTAAGTCATAAAGCCTTTTTTCTCTTGGGTCTGAACCTGCATTATTTACAGAAAAATCAGTTGGACGAATGGCTTCGTGAGCTTCCTGTGCATTCTCGTCTTTGGTTTTAAACTGTCGATTAAAAACATATTTATCACCGTAGGCACTTTTGATGGCTGCGGTCGCATTTTCAATAGCATCTTCTGACAAACTGGTTGAGTCGGTTCTCATGTAAGAAATCTTACCCGCTTCATATAATTTTTGAGCATAAGACATCGTAGAGGCAACTGCATAACCTAATTTACGAGAGGCTTCTTGTTGTAATGTTGAGGTTGTAAAAGGTGGAGCAGGAGTCTTTTTGGCAGGTTTTGTCTCTAAGTTTTTTATCTTAAATTCAGCTCCAATACATTTTTCTAAAAATGTTCTTGCTTGTAATTCTGTTTCAAAGTTTTTAGGTAATTCTGCCTGCAATACCTTCCCTCCTACTAAATTAAACAATGCCACGATTTTGAAAGAAGATTTAGAATCAAACCCTTCAATTTCTCGCTCACGTTCAACAATAATCCTTACGGCAACGGACTGAACCCGACCAGCGGAAAGTCCTTTTTTGACTTTTGACCATAACACAGGAGATAATTCAAATCCAATTAATCGATCAAGTACTCGTCTTGCCTGTTGAGCGTTTACTAAATCTTGATCAATTGTTCTTGGACTTAAAATCGCATTTTGAATGGCTTTTTTCGTAATTTCTCTGAAAACAATTCTTTTAGTATTATCAGCCAATCCCAATGCTTCTTTCAAATGCCAGGATATGGCTTCTCCTTCACGGTCATCATCAGTGGCTAACCATACTTCATCAGATGTTTTAACTAAGGCTCTGAGTTCATTAACTACTTTTATCTTCTCGGGAGAGATAATATAGGTGGGTTTGAAACCATTTTTCACATCAATAGCATCATTCTCTTTGGGCAAATCACGCACGTGTCCAAATGATGAACGCACCGTAAAATCCTTTCCTAAATATCCCTCAATGGTCTTCGCCTTGGCTGGGGATTCTACAATAACTAAGTTTTTCGACATATCTTATTTTAAAAGTAACGAGCGTCACATTTTGCCAAATATAGAAAATGATTTGATAAAAATAGAATCTAATCAATTGTTTTAACTCAAAATTTACGCCATAAGTTTATTTTTGGATTTAAAAATAACAAAGTTTTAAGGAGTGATAAGATTTTACTGAACAAAAAATAGTTTGATTTAATCCTCATTGAAAACTAAAAAAATGGTTCTGCTATGGTTTACAGGGATGCGAAGACGTGAAGTTCAAAAATTCTACACCGTTGAAAACTGAATAGTTTTTCGTGTAAATTGGAATAGAATCAGAAAAAATAAAGAAATTGAAATGAATGAAATTTAAGCATTAAATTTGAGGACTGTTTTGTTAATAAGAAGTTAAACATGGCTTTGAAAAGTTAATCTTTGTTAAGATGGAACGGTATTAAAAACTAAACAAAGCAATATTTCGTATTTGTATTAATCTTACAAATGTGTCATAAAGTATTCCCTTCAAAAGGTTTGATACGGAAATTCATTTTAACCCAATAAAATTATGAAAAAGTTAATGATTATTATTTCAGCAGCGTATTTGATGCTCGCTTGTAGTGACAATTCCAAGAAGGAAATTCAACAGGCAAAAACCATGGCGATTGATTCTATGAAAATGCAATCTCGAATCAAAGAAGCCAAACAAGAAGTAATTGA